>JAKSJH010000034.1 GCA_024398315.1 Bacteroidales bacterium | reverse complement strand
TTCATCTCGGCGTAGTTCTCGTCGTCGATGAGCTGGTACTCGGGACCGGTGATGTAAGGCACGTCGAAGCCCGGACGCTCGACGACATGGTACATCATGCCGCTGTTGCCGCCCTTGCTGATCTTCCACTCCCACTTGAGGTCGAAGTTGGCGTATTCCTTCTCGGTGACGATGTAGCCGTTGGCGTCGCTGCCGTTGCCGTCAGCCTGGATGGCTCCGTCCACCACGCTCCACGGACCAGTCAGGCCCTCTCCGTTGTAATCCCGCCATCCGTCAAGGGTGGTGCCGTCGAACAGAAGCTGCCAGCCTTCGGCCTTCTCCTTGGAGGTCAGGGTGTTGACCTTCGGAGCGCAGCTTGTCATTGAAAGCAGTGCCATCACAGAGGCACCGATGAAAAAACTTCTCTTTATCATGTCTTTTTGCTTTTGCTTGGTTTCGTTTTCTTTAGAAGCTGTTTTGAAATGGTAAACTGTATTTCTTATGAATCTTTTTGGTCTGAATTTCCTCTTTCATCAGTCACATAGCTACTGCTATGCTCCTTCTTCAAGAGAAAATTCATCCTCAAAAATCTTCTATAACAAATTTTGTCAACCATTTCAAAACAGCTTCTTAGTATTTATCTCAATTCCATCATCCGGCCGCTGAGCCTGGATTCCTCCGCCTTGAAGCAGACGCGATGGCTTTCCAGAGCATCTTCTATCGGGCAACGGACCTGATTGTTGTCCGGATCGCTGACGGCCTTGATGAAGTCCGCGACTATCTTCAAGTCAGAATTGCCGTGCAGAGGCTGGTTGAATATTTCCGAAAAGTTCAGGAAGTCCCGCTTGTTCCTTCGGAAATGGTCGATCGTGATGCTCTGCTCGTCTGCCAGTATCTCTCCATAGGCACACTCGATCTTGGTCACGCGCTTGTCGCTGTGGGTGAATGCGCACATCGTGATCGAGATGTTCGTCCCGTCTTCCATTTCAACAGCAACAGTCTGATGGTCGACGACATCGTTGTCACAATGATAGACACATCTTCCGAAACGTCCCTCCTTGAGTTCCCTGGCTATCCTTTCATCCAGGGTCTCCCCTTTGCGGACAATGAAATTGTCAATCCATCCCCTCCTGCGGTCATAAAGGTCCACGGCGGAGAAAGGGCATTCCCCTTCGACCGGGCAATCGATGCAACGTTCCGTGCTGCCTGAGGGAGCATTCTCTTTCCTGAACCAGTTCAGGGAACCGAATGAATACAGCCTCTTCGGCTTCTTCCCAGTGATCCAGAGCAGGACATCCACGTCATGGCAGCACTTGGAAAGGAATATAGGGCAAGAAGCCTCGCTGTTACCCCAGACACCTCGCACATAGCTGTGTGTCATCCTGTCCAGTCCGACATTCTCTATGTGGTTGACGGAGATGACGGGTCCCAGCTCCCCGTTGCTGACTATCTCCTTCAGTTTCATGTAGAAAGGATGGTAGCGCAACACATAGCACACACTCACGATCACACCTTTGCGCCTTGCGGCGTCCGTCAGCTCGATGCACTGCTCCTCGGTCTGGGCGACCGGCTTCTCCAGAAGGCAATGGTAGCCATATTCAATGGCGGACATGCCGATGGAGAAATGAGTGTCGTCCGGTGTGCCGATGATCACTGCGTCGACATTCCTCTTCCTCGCGAAGAAGTCCTCGACGGAAGCGAAACAGTCCCCGGCGGACAAGCCGAACTGATGGCGGATCTCCCTTCTCCTTTCCTGATCGGGTTCCACTATCATCGAAAGGACGGCTTCGTCAGGATGCCCCCCGACATACTGCAAGTATTTTCTTGTCCTGTTCCCCAGGCCGATGGCGGCGATGCGGACAGGTCTCTTCTTCTTATTATTATTTACGAGTGCGTCTGATCTTATAGCCATAGTAAGCGTAGAAGAATATGAAGAGATAGCATGGGAGGCAGATCCAATAGGCTGCCTGATTTCCGATGCCGTCCTTCAAGAAACCGAAGAGGAGCGGGATGAGGGCGCCCCCTCCGAAAGAAGCCACAACCAATGAAGAGCCAACCTTGGTGAACTTTCCGAGGTCCACGATGGCCAGAGGCCAGATGGCAGGGTTCATCAACGAGCAGGCGAGCGCGATGAACGCAACGCACCAGATGCTGACCCCAGGAGGGCACAGCACGATCATGAGCGAACCTATGACAGCCACCCAGCAGCATATTCTCAAAGCCTTCACCTGCGAGCAGTACTTAGGTATGAATATTATGCCCAGGACATAGCCAAGGGCCATCCCCACACTCGGCCAGACGGCGTAGCTCTCCGGACTGGCGAGGTTCAGGGACACTGCATAGTCAACGACTGACGACAGCGCCAGAGTCTCAACTCCGGTGTAGAAGAACATGGCCAGCGCACCGAGGATCAGATGAGGGAACTGCCAGATTGAAGTCTTGTCGGCCGCATAAGGGCAGTCCTCAGGCTCCTCCTCGCCGACGGCCTTGACCTCCTCAAGAGGAGAGAAGAGCACGACGATGCCAAGGGCAATGAATATCGCCACGATGATGAGGAACGGCTTGTTGGTGTCGACAAGAACGGCGTCGCTGAGTTCCTTCCCTATCACGGAGGCAAGGAACACCGGGGCGACGGCCCAGGCGAGGGCGTTGCATATTCCCATGATGCTCATCCTCCTGGCAGCAGAATCGATAGGACCGAGGATGGTCACATAAGGATTGATGGCAGCCTGGAGGACGGTGTTCGCGACACCGCTGAGGAAAGATGCGAATATGAACAGCCAGAGGCTCTCATGCCTGGCCGAAGGGATGAACAGCAGGAAGGCGACGGCGAACATGAAGAACGAAACGCTCATCGTCTTCTTGTAGCCGATCTTCTCGATGACCTTGGCGGCAGGATAGCTGAAGAACAGGAAAGCGCAGAACGTAGACGCTATCAGCAGATAGGACTCAGCCGACGACACGTTCAGAGTTGACTGCAGCAACGGCACAAGGTAGCTGTTGATGCCCATCGCAAAGCCCACCGTGAAGAACATCATCCCGATGAAGGCGAGCGGAATCAAATAACCTTTCTTCTGCATATCCTAGTCAGTTGTATGGAATTTCACCAGGTCGTCCAATGGAGCCCTGATTATCCTTCCCAGCTCCATTCCCGCCTCATCGGCGGCTTCTTTCAGCACATCCTTGTAGTAGTACCCTACAGAACCGACACAGTTGAGCTTGTAGGACCTGTAGTCAGGATAGTGGCTTACAATGTTGTTGAAGAAGTCCTTGAAAGAATTCTTCAACAAGTTATGGTAATAAGGATGACGGTTACGGCTGTCACCCACGAACTTGCAGAACTGAGCGCAATAGCGGTTCGGGAAAGGCTTCGTGTAGATCTGGTCTATGAGCTCATCGCCGTTCTTGCCAAGCAGCTCCGCCACTTCAGTGCGGATCTCTTCCGGCTGGTCATAGCGTATGAAATCCCGGATCAGCGTCTTGCCGACATAGCCGCCGCTTCCCTCGTCGCCAAGGATGAACCCCAGCGAATCGATGTTAAGGGTTATGTCGATGCCATCATAGAGACAGGAGTTGGTTCCTGTTCCAAGAATGGCCGCAAAGCCTGCCTCCTTTCCCAGCAGGGCACGTGCAGAGGCAAGAAGGTCCATCGCAATGAACACTTCCCCGGCATTGGTGAACACTTTCCTGAGGACTCCACGCATGAAATCATACTGGAGCTCGGTCACTCCGGCTCCGTAGAAATAGATCTCATGGACCTCATCCTTCGGGAAACCTGCAGGAAGAGAATCCAGGATGTCCTTTTCAATCTCATCCCCGCTGATGTAGTTTGGGTTGTATCCAAGGCTCTTGAAATCGATCCTGGCCGAACCGTCTCGGGAGACGCAGGCCCAGTCAGTCTTCGTCGAACCGCTATCTGCTATCAGTATCATTGCTTTATCAATTGATTTCCAAAGGTTTTTCCTTGAGAACACCTGTTTCAAGAAGGTACGATTCGGCCTTCTTCAGACCGCCGCACTCCTTGATGGTCTTTTCGCAGAATTCATAGGTGAGTGACGGATTGCGTTCCGCCATAGTCCTGGCAAGCCTGTCGATGACCTTGTTGTTGATGAGGTTGGCGTTCACCATCCTGTTGCCTTCGACACGGCCCAGACGTACCATTACTGTCGTGCTTATCATGTCGCAGATCAGCTTCTGCGAAGTTCCCGACTTCATCCTCGTGCTTCCGGTGATGAACTCAGGGCCCGTTATGACCTCGACAGGATAGTCTGAATATTCAGAAATCGGAGAATCCGGATTGTTCACGAACGATCCTGTAGGAATTCCATGCTCCTTGCAGGCTTTCAGAGTCGCAAGCACATAAGGAGTGTTGCCGCTGGCGGAAATGCCGACGACGATGTCCTTCGGTGTGACGTGCTTGTCTTCGGAAAGAGTCTTCCAACCCTCTTCGGTATCGTCCTCCTTCTCCTCAAGGTCAAGGACAAGGTTCTCGACCCCGCCTGCCAGAACGCACTGGATCTGCTCTGGGTCACAACCATAAGTGTTAGGAAGCTCAAGCATGTCAAGCACGGCAAGTTTGCCTCCTGTTCCACAACCACAGTAGAACATCCTTCCCCCGGCTCGAAGCTGATTCTCTATCGCAGTGACCAGTCTCTCAAGGTCAGGAAGGACCTTCTCGATAGCGAACGGGACCCTCTTGTCCTCTTCATTGATGTCGTGCAACAGTTCAGCAACGCTTTTCTTTTCCAGATTGTCATACAGTGACGGCTGTTCCGTTAATCTAATACTCATTGAAGTTTCTTTTTTATTTTGAATTCAACAAATTGTCAATTGCATTCATGATGATGTCCTCGACATCGGCTGTCCATCTGGCATGAAGCGCATAGACCATAGGAGCATCATAGCCCTCATAGCCGCCTTCCTCCCAGATCTGCCTTGAAGGAATATAGCTCATCACGTCATTGGCATAGCCCATGGCGAAGATGTCATGGCCGTATTTCTTCTTGAGGTTGATGGAGTAAGGACATGTGACCTCGCCACCCAGGGCGAACAGCTGCTGCGAACCGATGGTCCAGTACTCGATCGGATACGGATATGACTCCGGGAACTTTTCTCCCTTGTCAATCTTTCCGGCCATGCCTCTCGCCCATGCTCCGACCCATGACTCTTCTTCAGCGATCGCCTTGAGGTCATCGTACGGAATCATGTTGTCGAAAGGAAGGTCGATCTCCTGGTACCTGGTCCCGAGCTTGCTCTCAAGCGGTGTCATAGGTTCTGAGATGACCTGCTCCACGGCGGCTGCAACCTGCTTGCCGTATTGAACCATGTAGGAAAGCGGAACTCCGCCGCCTGCATAAGGATTCTGGTCAGCGCCGCATCCCTGGAAGAACATGCCCATCGCATCCGGATAGCTCTTCTCAACTTCGGACTGCGCGATTCCGGCCCAGTCACCGCTGATCTGATAGGTTCCGTTCACGACAGGATGGCAGGCATGTCCGAAAAGGACCACCTTGATCTTTTCGTCCATTCCTTCGAACTTGAGCACAGGGACGGCGTAGTCAGAAGGACCGACGAGCATCTCATAAGACAGAGAAGTTCCGTCGTAGCGTCTGTTCCTGCCGATGCGGGTCAATCCGTTTCCAGAGTACAGACGGACAGGCTCAGACTTCTTGAGAGCCTCACCTACCAGGTCGACCAGCTGCTTCTTGAGATTCTCCGTGTACTTGTCGACAACCTTGCGGTTCGCCTTGTCCATCGGATAGATGTAGTACAGGGAATTGCCGATGACCGGAGCTGAGTGCGTGTGGGACATGCTCAGCAGAATCTGGTCTCTCTTGAGACCGTACTTCTTCTGAATCTTGTCACACACAGCCACAGAGAAATCGCGAGGTATGGCCAGAAGGTCCATCGTGACGAGCACGGCCTTCTTTCCCGATGCGTCTTCAAGAGCCACGGCTTTGGCCCAGATGTCCTGATAGACGCCCTCGGAAGGAGCGGTACGCATGGCGTAGCCAGCCTGCCATACAGATTCGGACGGAGTGATGTTGGTCCGTGCCCAGCCTGCTTTCCAGGTATATTCCTGGCAGACTGCCTGCAGGGAAGTCCCTGCAAGCAATGCTGTCAGAACAATTGTTCTAATGAGTTTCATCATCCAATCTCACCTTTGTTGTACTTGCGCATGATGCTGCCGGCGTGCTTCTGGATCTTGGCGATTGACTCAGCGATGTCGTCCATTGAGGACTTGTCGGCGAGAAGCATGCTCTGCGACATCCAGATGGACTCTTCGTTGCAGATAGCGTCGTTCTCAGGGCACTGGTTGGCGGCCATGTAAGCCTCGTAGTCAATCTGCTCAGGAGAGTAGACCTTCTTGTAGAGAGTGCTTTCGAATGCGGACTTGATGAACGGCTCCGTGTGGAGAGGGGTGTATCCTGCTACTGTAGGGATACCCTCTGCGTTCATGGCCTCGATGAACAGTTCGCGAGGCATTCCCTCGAATCCCTCCGGATTGTAACGGTAAGGGAAGAGATGGAACACTGCCTTCGTACACTCCTTGTACAACTTGATAGGAGTGATGCCCGGAATGCCCTTGATCTGCTCCATGAGGTACTTTCCGTTCTCCCAGCGGGTGTTGGCCTGCTCGACCATGTAAGGAAGCTGGACGAGACCGACCATTGACTGATATTCAGAAAGACGCACATTGGTTCCGATCATGAAGGAGCCGCCCCACTCGCCGAGCTGTGTACCGTAAGGGAAGCCCTGGTTGTGATAGGAGAAGCAGCGGTCCATGAACACCTCGTCGTTGCTGACGACAGCGCCGCCTTCTCCGATAGGAAGGTTCTTCGAGTTCTGGAAGCTGAAGCAGCCGGCATCGGCGATTGTTCCGAGTTTCTTGCCGTCATATTCAGCCAGATGGGACTGGCAGGTGTCTTCGATGACGATGAGGTTGTGCTTCTTGGCGATAGCCATGATCCTGTTCATGTCGGCAGGCATACCGAGGATGTGGACAGGAAGGATGGCCTTGGTCCTAGGAGTGACCTTCTTCTCAATCTGCACAGGATCGATCTGGAAGGTCTCCCTGTCGATGTCAGCGAACACCGGGATGGCGCCGCAGTTGAGAATGGCCTGAACCGTAGCGACGAAGGTGTAAGGGGTCGTGATGACCTCGTCACCGGCGGTGACACCCATATTCTTGAGAGCTGTAATCAGGGAATTCGTTCCGTTGGCGATGGTCAGAGCCCTCTTGACACCGAGCATCTCAGCCCACTGCTTCTCGAATTCCTCGGTCACACCGGCGCGGAACCATGACCCGCTGCGGAGGACATCGAGGACTTTCTGGTCATATTCATCCTTCCAGAGAGGCCAGCCCGGCCATCCGCCAGGATGGACGCTTTCGCCACCTATGATGGCAGGAAGGGACTTCCTTGCCATACCGTTCATACCCCAGAGCATTGATGGAGAGACCATCGAGCCCACATACAGACCTGCACCAGCAAGAGCTGTGTTCTTAATGAATTTTCTTCTATCCATTTGTTAATAGTTTTATGTGTTCAGGACACTTGTAAGTATTTCTCTGAAATTTATACAATAAATATCAATAACCAATGTTCCTGCAGCATTTATTCTGCAGCCAGAGGCCAGTAGCCTTCCGGTGTGAACTGGTACCTCCAGAGATCGCCGTTCCTGTCCAGGGCGAGGAGATCGTCCCCGCACTTGATCAGTCTGGTATACTCGTTCCACCCGGTACCTACGTTGCGGCGCGCACCGACCGAAGGCGGATTTGTCTTGGTCAATGAATATGCTGCCATGGTTCCGTTCGGCTCGACTCCCAGCAGGTAGTTGTCGAAGCAGAAGAGATAGTCGAATATCTCGAATCCTGTAGCAAAGGCCCCGTAGTAAGTCCATGCGGATCCGGCGTCCAGCGTCCAGTTGTAGAGAGCTCCGTCGGAGACTCCGATGCAGAGGATTGAATTGTCCGTGAACGGGAAGATGTCCTTGTAGATGCCCCAGCCGAAACCGATGGTAGCGGCGCTAGGGAAGCCGTAGTTGTCATCGAAGTAGTACTGGTTGATGTTCGTCGTAGCCCTGTCTCTGGCAAGAAACCTCTTCTCCGGAGGGCGATAGAACAGAATGTCGAAGACCCAGCCCTGGCCGATCTGCCTGTCGAACTGATAGGCGCCGTTCTCATCCGGACGGTAGAGCAGGAGGTTGTCAACATTGTCGACCACAATGAGGTCCTCACCGACACAGAACATCGGGTTCTTCATCTCCTGACCGAACGAAAGGACTTTCTCGCGAGGGACCTGTCCCGGGAGATATGATCCAGATATCACGTAGTACACCGTGCTGAGGTCTTCGTTGACAGTCACGTTGCCGCTGACCGACTTGATGGAGACAGGAAGCAGGTACTGTTTGGCGACCTGCATGTTTAAAGAATTGATCTCCAGTGTCATGCCTGTTGAATATGCCTGACCGGCCTTGATTGTGGCAGTCGTGGCAGGAAGTGAATACGAGCCCTCCGGCATGCAAGGATAATCAGTACCGTTGAATTCGTTGTATGAATCCACAAGGTCAGGTCTGACCTCGAATTCCACCTTGATGTCCTCCTTCGGCATTATCGTTCCGCCGAAGAATGCCGAAAAGTCCAAGGACTGGATGTCTTCGCTGATGAAGACGCTCTCGACACATGGGGTGCTGGCCGCAGCCGGGATGTACACCTTTGAATAGATGTCAGCATCAGGAATGCCGTCCAGATCTATCCTCACCTCATCAGAGCATGCTGCAGCACACAGGAGCGAAGCCAATATGATGATTATATGCTTTTTCATTGTAGTGTCTTTTTATTCTGACAGTAGATTGTTTTTTGATAAAGAATCATCTGCTACCAATACGGGTTCTGTGCAAGTCCCTCGATCTTGTTGATCTCTGCATCGAAGATCGGGAACATGTAGTACTGAGGATAAGGGAAGATTCTGGTCTCGATGACCGTCCTCTTGTAGAACTCAGGGTCCTGGAGGCTTGTTCCTGCAGCGATGTTCATTCCATAGACCGGACCGCTTTCCGTCTTGTCTGCTATCATCCAGCGGTGGCAGTCGAAGTAGCGGTGGGTTTCGTACGCCAGCTCGATGCGGCGCTCATGGCGGATCTACTCCCTCATCGCCTCCTTGGACAGACCGGCAGGAAGACCCGGAAGACCGAAACGCACACTGATGGTGTTGACATACTTGTAGACATCTTCAACCGGACCTTCAGCCTCATTCAAGGCTTCGGCGTAATTGAGGTAGATCTCTCCGAGACGGAAGAGACTCCAGGTCTTGTTGTTGATGGCGCCCCTGATCAGGTCTGAAGCAGGATCGGCATGCTTCCTGAGAAGATAGCCGGTCGTGCAGTAGTCACGTCCTTCGATTCCCTGACCGTCAGCTCCGGTCTTCCAGAGCTCGATCTGGTGGTCCTTGAAGATCGCACCGTTGAAATTGATGGAAGCATAGAAACGAGGCTCGCGGTTCACATACATGTTGCTGACACCTGCGACCCATCTTCCGTCAGGGCTAGGTTCAGTGGCGAAACCGGTCTCCTTGTAGCCGGAAGCCGGATTGATGACAGGAGATCCGTCCGGATTATAGCCCGTGATAGGTGTAGAACCGTCAGCCATCTCGTATGCGTCGACCTGGGCCTGGGTAGGGTTGTAGCCGCACCATCCGCCCAGAGCGCGAGGGAATGCGCAATGGTCAAAGAAGTTGTCAGCTCCAAACTGCCTTGCAAAGATGACCTCGTTGTTGTCCTTGTTGGTGAATATCTCAGCATAGTTGGCGACAGGATCGTTCGAAGCGGAACGATAGATCGCATAGCCGTTTGCCTCGCAGAACTCGATGCACTTCTTTGAAGCCTCTGCTGCCTTGGCCCACCAGCTTTCATCTTTGGTCTGAGGGAAGATGACGACTCCGTTCGCTCCTGCATAGCCCTTGTACAGTGGGTTGCCGTTCCAAAGGTCACTGGCCCTGTAAAGGAAAAGCCTTGACTTGATGGCATAGCCGAGGGCTGCGTTCAGTCTTCCGACATCCTTTCCTGAGGATATCTTGGCAGGAAGAAGAGGAATGGCCTTGTCGATCTCGTCGGCCACGAACTGGATGCAGTCGTCAAGAGGAGAACGCTGGAGAGCATTCATGTCCTCGTCGCCGGACACAGCATGGTCCATGATGATGCAAGGGCCGTAAATCCTGATGACAAGGAAATGGTAGAACGCCCTCAAGAGGGTCGCCTCACCGATCCAGGTGTCTTTCTCCTGCTGCGAGAAGTCCTTGTTGACTGGAGTCAGGTCGATGTATTTCAGGAATATGTTGCACTTCCTGATACCTTCATAGAAGTTGATCCAGAACTGTCCGGCTGCGTTGTAAGGGTTCATTGCGCCGCGGTTCATGGTCTTGCAGAAATATTCAGGCCACGGGACATTCATCTCATCCGAAGCGACAGTGAACGGATTGATGTCCGCCATGTAGACGAAGTAGCTCTCCAGTGGGATACCGGCATAGCAGTCAGTAAGGAAAGCCTCAGCATAGTTCCTTTTCAGGAAGGCATCTTCGATCTTGATATCCTCTTCAGGAGCCTTGTCGAGGTAGGCGTTGCAGGAACTGAAAACAGTCATCAGGAACAGACTTCCTGCAATGATATTAATAACTCTTTTCATATTCTCGGATTATTTGAATTTGATTTGAAGACCGAGGTTGACGCTCCTCTGGAGAGGGTAGGCGCCTGTACCGTCGTTGGACTCAGGATCCATGAACTTGACGTGGTCCCAGGTGAACAAGTTCATGCCGTTGAGGAATATTCGCAAGGACTCGACGCCCCTGTCGACAAGTTTCAGTGGAACCGTGTAGCCGATTTCAGCATTACGGAGACGGAGATAGTTGCCGTTCTTCAGCCAGATGTCGGAGGCTACGAAGTTGTTAGGATTCGCACCTACATCGACTGCAGGATACTTTGCGTCAGGAGTCTTCGGCGTCCAGCGGTTGTAGTAGTACTCCTGCATGACATTGTTTCCTCCCAGACCGTCATAGAACGGGAACAGACCGAGACCACTGGTGAGGATGGAAGTCCTCGCCGCACCGTTGAAGAAGACGCTCATGTCGAAGTTGTGGATGGCGAGAGTTCCTCCGAAACCGAATGAAATCTCAGGTGTACGGGCGTAGCCCATGGCGACCTGGTCATAGGAATCGACCCTTCCGTCACCGTTGATGTCCACATATTTCGCATCTCCCGGCCTGACATTGCCCAGGGTGTGGAGAGGACTGGCGGCTATGTCGGCCTCATCCTTGAAGAAGCCGTCCGAAACGAAGCCGAAATACTGTCCGAGACTCTTGCCCTTGGCGGAAAGATAAGGATACTTCGGCTTAGGTTCGTCGTTTTCGATGACAGTGTTGTGGGCGTAGGTGAAGTTACCCCTCAAGGTCAGGTAGACATCCTTGCTGAAAGGAACCCTTCCTTCAAGCATGGCGTCGAGACCATGGTTCTTGACGATACCGATGTTTCCGTAAGGTACGCTCCATGGGAAGATACCCGTTGTCTGAGGGATGGTCTTGCGCTGGATGAGGATGTCTGAACGATGCTCCTTGAAGAAGTCAAGCTGCATGGTGACGATGTCGTCGAAGAAACCCAGGTCAAATCCGAGGTCGGTCTTCTTCGATGTCTCCCATGTGATGTTCTCATTACCCGTCGCATTCTCCTCCATACCGGCATAGTACCTCTGGTCAGTACCGAAGTAGTAGGCCTGACCGGCAGTGTTGATGGTGCTCATGTAACCGAAACGGATGCCCAGCTGGTCGTTTCCGACAAGTCCGTGTGAGAGACGGACCTTCATCCTGCTGACCGCAGGCTTGAAGATTTCGAAGAACTTCTCATCGGACACGAACCATCCCAGAGAGACTGAAGGGAAGAATCCGAAGCGGTGGCCTCTGGCGAAGTTCTCGGATCCGTTGTAACCGAAGTTGCCCTCGATAAGGTAGCGTCCTGCATAATTATAGGTCACTCTGCCGGCGAAGCCGACCCTTCTGTAAGGAATGTTGGACCTGGAGTCACCTGCTGTGAGCGCCACATATTCACGCTGGTTGAAAAGGACCATGGCAGTCACGTTGTTCTTGCCGAAAGACCTGTCATAGTTGATCTGGGACTCGAAGTACTGAGCTCTGTCTGAAGAAGAACCGACTCCGTAGCTCATCGGCTGCTCTTCACGGAATATTGCGCTGTAAAGATCGTCTCCCGTTTCAGGATCCTTTCCAAGATACCTCTTTACGAGGAAGGCCTTAGGTCTGGCGTTGGTGACGTTTGCGTTTCTGTCATAGGAGAACAGGGCGCGGGCGGACAGACCTTCAGTGATGAAATCCATCTTGTAGTTGAGACCGAAGCTCGCCTGAAGACTGGAATTGTCATCGGTGCTGTAGCCGTTCTGAGTCACGAGACCCCAAGGGTTGCTGCCGACATAAGCCTGGGAACCGCCCAGGGTTCCGTCAGGGTTGTACTTAGGATAGGCTATAGGGGAAATGGTGTTGAGTGCGCTGAATATCGTACCGCTGGCAGAACCCGGATGGTTACCCTTGGACAATATCGCACCAAGACCGAGGGACATGACAAGATTCTTGGAAAGATTGATGTCAGTATTGTTCCTGAACGTGTATTTCTGGTAATTGGCGTTCGTGTTGTAGTTGTTGGAAGGATCCTTCTTCCACAGACCGTTCTGGTAGGTGTAGCCTACATTCATGTAGTACTTGATGATATCAGAACCGCCGGTGACGCTCAAGTTGTTGATGGACTGGTAGGTGTGCTTCTTGAGCACCTCGTCGGACCAGTCGACCGAAGGATAGAGGTAAGGGTCGGTCTGGGCGCGGTACTTCAGAAGTTCTTCCTGAGACCATCTCGCAGCCTGGTTGTTGAAACGGAGAGCTTCGTTCATCAAGGAGGCATATTCATAACCATTGATGTACTGAGGCCTTCTGAGCGCCGTCAGACAGGCGGACTCGGTTCTGAATACAATCTCAGGCTTTCCAGTCTGGCCTCTCTTTGTTGTGATGAGAATGACACCGTTAGCACCTGTGGCACCGTAGACTGCGGTGGCCGAAGCGTCCTTCAGGACAGTGAGACTCTCGACTTCCTGGGAGTTGACCATGTTCAGGTCGCGCTCGATACCGTCAACGAGGATGAGCGGACTCTGGCTTCCCCAGGTCGCCAGACCACGGATATAGACCTGGGCGGCATCCGCTCCAGGTTCACCGCTGGCCTGTCTGGTGATCACACCAGGCAGCTGGCCTGCAAGAGAGTTCGACAGCGACGGAGTCGCAGCACGGACAACAACCTCCGGCTTCACGGTTGAGAGCGCACCGGTGATTGTCAGCTTGCTCTGTTTACCGTAACCGACAACGACAGCCTGTTCAAGCTGTTCGGTGTCCTCCTCCATAACGACTGTCATTTCTTTTGAGAAATCAGGTTCCATCTCAACGTCCTTGTAGCTGAGATAAAGGAATTGAAGCACAGATTTCTCTTTCGGAGCATAAATGCTGAACTTACCGTCAATGTCGGTGGTGGTACCTTGAGAAGTACCTTTCACTTTAACCACGACACCCGGCAGAGGGGATCCCGCCTTGTCCACGACCTTTCCTTTGGCGATCATGGCCTGGTTCTGGGGCTCTGGAGATGACACTTCAGCCGGGGCTGCATACAATTGCACAGCACCAGGGAGCATCACTACAAGAAGCATCATCTTGAAAAGGAACGAAAGAATATTTCGTTTCGTTTCGTTTTCCTTGGAATAGAATGTCTTCATTAGAGAGCGGATATTTATAAAATAATTGAGTTTTATGAAACTAACCTATGTAGCTCCTTCGCAAATATAAAAAGAATTCTTTCGGAAAACACAACTTTTCTTCAATATTTTTTTCGTTTTGTTTCGTTTCGTTTCGTTTATGCCCCCAAAAACCCAGCAGAACAGAAACTGCTATATTGAAAATAATTCCTATCTTAGCATCGAAAACGGACACACCTATCAATATGACAAGTGTAGCAGAAAGAAGGAAATACATTCTCGACAACATCTCTGAAAAAGGCTTCGTCAAGGTCGCAGACCTGGCAGAAGCACTGGATGTGACTCCGACGACCATCAGGAAAGACCTTACGTTCCTGGAGACTCAGGGGCTGCTGTACAGGGCATACGGAAGCGCCCTGCCGACATCCCCGCAGGTCATGGACATCAACATGAACACCAAGAGGCTTATCCACTTCGAATCCAAGCTCCAGATCGCCCGACGCGCCCAGGAACTGATTTCCGAAAACGATTCGATAATCCTTTCCGCAGGCTCCACCGTCTCCGTGTTCGCCGAGGTTCTAAAACCAAAGGGAAGACTGAATGTTGTGACCTCCGCAGTCAACGTGGCCATGCTGCTTGGTGACATGTTCAACGTCACCGTGATGCAGCTGGGCGGAATCCTCTACGGCAACTCTCTCTGCGTCGTGGGAAGCGATGCAGTCCAGTCGCTCAGGAACCTCCACTGCGCAAAGGTCTTCTTCGGTGTGGACGGCATCGACACCGAATTCGGAATCTCCTGTGCGACAAAAGAAGAAGCCGACCTCACTCGAAAGATGATGGAGGTCTCCAGCACTTCCATCGTCCTGGCCGATTCCTCGAAGATGGGGTGCAAAGGCTTCGGCAAGATCTGCTCGGTCGAGGAAATCGACATCCTGATCACCGACAAGGGCATCTCCAGCGAGATGAAGAAGAAGCTCGAAGGCAAAGGCGTCGAAGTCATCATCGCCTGACGGCATGTGCCGCTTACTTCCTGCGGGTTGAGAACCTTGCCATACCGGCGAGCCTGGTACCCTTGGCCTTGAAAGTCCTGTCACCGATGTTGATGGTGTCGAAGGACAGATCCCCTTCGATGACCAAAAGTTCGGCATGACCGTCATCGGAGATCTCACAGGTGCCCCAGGCATAGCCGTTGCTCCAGAAATATTTACCCGGATTGGAAGTGAAACTTATGGATGCTGACGGCCCGGAATAGTGGAAGCCGCTGAGAGCCAGAATGGAAGCCCAGCTGGCCATGAAGCGGGCATAATGATGTCCACATTCAGGCTCGTCGAAAGGATTGCGCTTACGACCGTCGAAACGGTCCCTGATGGCCTTGATGCACTTCAGGCCATCCTCAGTCATTCCCTCATAGAGCATCCCGACCGCGGCTGAATATTCAAAGCCAGTCATTGACTCTGCGAAATACGGGAACGGGACTTCCTGCCTTCCGCGAGGCCAGGAGGCCATCAGCAGACCTGCCTCACCACCCATCACATAAGAACGCATGTTGTTGAAATGGAGGTTGAAGTCCGACAGGTAATTGTATTTCATGATGCTCTCTAGAGTCGTTCTGATGTGGTCCTTGTCTCCAAGGTAGCCCAGTCCGCAGATGTGCGCCATGTACTGTCCGACAAGCTGGTCGAC
>JAKSJH010000033.1 GCA_024398315.1 Bacteroidales bacterium | reverse complement strand
ACCGCACCGTCGCCGCCCTCCAGACCGAAGGCATCGGCTCCCATGCCCTGCATCTTCACTTCGTTGTCAACCTTGGCGGACAGGAGTATCACAGGAATCTGGCTGTATTCAAACGAGGACTTAAGGCTGTGACACAACTGGATTCCATCTGTCTGAGGCATCATTATATCACTTATGACAAGATCCACCATCGTGTCCTTCAGGATGTCGAGCAGTCCCTTGGCATCCGAACAGCACAGGACATTGTATTTCTTTGACAGAGTCCTGTTAAGGTACTGCCTGATGAAAAGATCGTCATCCACTATGGCTATGGTCCTCTTGTCCGGATTGGATTCAATCAGTGACGGTTCTTCTCCTGAATCAGATTCTTCCCCTCCTGCTGTTTCCAACTTTGGTATGACTACGACAAGAGTGTTCATCCGGTCCTCATCCTCGAAGCATACGGTCCCCTTGTGAATCTCCGCCAGTTTCTTTACCAGAGGCAGTCCCAGGCCTGTCCCGGGAGTTGATTTATCTCTTTCCTCCCGATAGAATGCATCGAAGACACGGCTTCTGGCTTCTTGAGGGACCAATGGTCCATCATTGGAAATCCTGAATTCTATCCTGTCCGTCAAGTCTTCCATCCTGAACACAATCTTCTTTTCGGCATATTTGGTTGCATTGGCGAAAAGATTTGTCAGGATCTTTATCAGAATTTCAGGATCCACACAAGCGCTGACCGGATTCTCCGGAAGTTCTTTTTCAATCGACACTCCCCTCTCCTTTATTGCAAAGGAGAAATTACGGGCCACTTCTTCCGCCAGAGAATTCACCTGAGTGAGACGAGGCCTCAGATGGAATGCATTCCCCTCCACCCGTGAGAAATCCAGTATTTCATTTGAAAGAAGCATCAACCTGTCAATGTTCGCTTCAATCATATTCATGTCCTCCTCCCGGTCCTCTTCTGTAAGGTTTCCGGTCCTTATCTGATCGAAAGGAGCCTTGATCAGTGACAGAGGTGTACGTATCTCATGGATGATGCTGGTGAAGAAATCAATCCTGCTTTTCTGGGTGGCGATAGCTTCCGCCTCCCTCACCCGCTCAATCTCCAGACGGTTCTTCTGCTGCATGCGTTTTCTCTGCGAGACAAACACAGATATCAGGACCAGGCCGGCCAGAAGCCCTTCAATAAGGATTCCCGGCCATGAAGCATAGAACGGTGGACGCACCACAAGGCGGATGGATGTGGGTTTCTGGCTCCATACTCCGTCCCCGTTCGAGCCGCTGACCTCCAGGTAATACTTTCCCGGAGGTATTCTGGAATAGGTGATTGAAGTGCTTTTGGTGTATATCCATTCCTTGTCCAGTCCCCTCAGGCGGTACGCATACTTGTTGTTCTGCGGGGCAGTATAGCTTAATGCCGCATAGCGGAAAGTGACATTGGTCTGATTATGCTTCAGTACAAGACCGGGCAGAATGGTTTCCGATGGCTCCAGAGAGTATTCCGCACCTGGGACTGACCAGCCAGTGAAGACTACCTTGGGGGGATCGTAAACTGTATGGAGGTCCTCAGGGGCCACCTCCATAAAACCTCTTACAGTGCCGAAATACAGTTTCCCGTCACGGGTCTTTATCCCGGACTTGTAGTTGAACTGGTCTGCCGGAGCTCCGTAATTGTAGGAATATGTGATTGTGCTCTCCGTCCCCGCAGACATCCTGGTCAAACCCTTTCCCGTTGAGAACCAGACATTTCCGTCCTTGTCCTCAAGCACTTTATAGACTGTGCTGCTCGGCAGTCCGAACTCGGTCCCGTATCTTTTGAATTCTTCTGTCGAAGGGTCGAGGATGCAGGCCCCGGCATCTTCTGTTCCAATCCAGAGATGGCCCTGGGATGTTTCTGTGATGGAGATAACTTTATCACTGGAAAGAGAGTTCAGGCTTTCCTCCTTCCTGAAACGGTTCCATATTCCGGAATTAGGATCGTAGGAGCAGAGGCCGTTGCCATAGGTCGCGAACCAGAGGTACTTCTGATGGTCCTCGATAATGTCATAGACTGCAGCACCGATATTCATTGAAGGAATCTCATTGAAAGTCAGGTTTTCAGGGTTGAGCTGACGCAGGCCGTCCTTGACTCCTGCGAGAATGCGTCCCCTGCTGTCCTTGAACAATGAATGTATCGTGTCCGGGAAAAGAACATTCACAGGAGGATACTGCATCTTGCCGCTCCTGACATCCAGGACACAGATGCCATGCATAGGCATAGCTATGTACAGTTTGTCCGAATCCAGCATGAGAGCAGACACACAGTGCCAAGGGAGCCTGCCGTTGTCCATGTTCCACTGTGTGAACGTCCGCCCTTTCCTGTCATACAGATACAGTCCGGAATCTTCCGTTCCGATCCAAAGGTTGCCGTCACTGTCTTCGACGAAATCCTTGATCACGAAACCATGTATTGCACCTTGAGCAATGGACGGAGTGAACTGCGTTATGAAATTCTGTTCTGTGGAGGTATAGTTGACACCCCCCAGATAAGTGCCGATCCACACACCTCCCTCACGGTCCTCGCACAGCGAGCGGACTGCATTGCTGGAAAGGGCCGTCCTCTCACTGATATTCTGGGAGAACTGGTCCAGGGTGTGTTCTTTTTCATTATAGATGTACAGACCGGATTCAGTACCTATCCATAATTCCTCTTTCTTCACTTTCAGTATCCTGCGCGGATAGGGAATCCGGCCAAGTTCAGGTGCGCACTGCTCTATCGTGCCTGTGCTCCTGTCATAACGGAAGACGCCGTCATCACGGCAGCCCAGGACAATCGAATCATTGTCGTCTTCCGCGAGACAGACCACATTCTGATTCTTCACCCCCGGAACAGGGAAGAATGTCGGACGGTTCCAGCGGATTTCATAACGTACAAGTCCAAGACTTGTGGCGAGGAATATGACTCCTTTGCTTTCGGGTAGGATGTCATGGATTTCCGGGACGCTCGGTCCGACGTTCAATGCGCTTATGCGGGACAGCTGCCGCTCAGCCATGTCATAACGGAACAGGCCTTCTGCGGCCGTGCCTATCCACAGGATTCCGTCGGAATCCGCTTTCATGCATGTCACTTCACCATTGATTTCCGTCCCTTCCGGAGTCTGGAGATTGAAGACGCTGCTTGTCTCGGAAAGCGGATCGAAACAGATGATACCTGAATATGTACCGACCCAGATCGTGCCGTCGGGGGCCTCGAACAGGGAACTCACATGGCTGTTGCCATAGGATCGGAACGAATGACCGTCAAACTTGTTGAGTCCGTTCCCGGTACCGAGCCACATGAAACCGAAACGGTCCTGGATGACAGCCTCAACACTGCTGTGTGACATACCGTTTTCAACGCCATAATGGTTGAATGCGTGTCTGCCTTCCCCGAAGGCATATACGGGAAGGAGCAAGGACACCATCATTGACAGAACAAGTCTTCTCATATGACTGCTTTTTGTAAAAATAATGAAAATATGTCTTCACAACCCGAAAGTTGAAAAGATTGAAACGCTTTGAGCAGATATTGGAAGATTTTGACCATAATTTGAAAATCCAAGTGAATCCTCATCGATAATTTTGTAAACGAACTATTAACCACTTTATCGATGGGAATCATACATCCATTTTCATTCATCCGGAAAGCGGTGCTGCTTCTTGCGTCGACCTTCGTTCTATCCACGATGGCTTTCGCACAAAACGGACGCAGACAAGTTACCGGAACCGTTGTTGATTCCTCTGGGGAGACTCTCCCAGGGGTCACTGTCTACGTAAAAGGAAATGATAAAGGCCAGGCCGCCCGTGGCGCGTCAACGAACAACGAAGGAGCCTTTGTCATATCCGCATCTCCTAACGAAACTCTGGTCTTCTCCTGCATCAGCTACAAGGCGCGGGAGGTTCCGGCAAGCTATTTCGACAAGGAATTGACCATTGCCCTGGAAGATGACAACGAATCTCTCAGCGAGGCTGTCGTTGTCGGATATGGTGTCCAGAAGAAAGTCAGCGTCGTAGGTGCAATCTCCACAGTCAACATGATGGAGGTTAAAGCCATGCCTACTTCCAACCTTTCAGCGGCACTTGCCGGAAAGGTCCCTGGCCTCATCGCCAATCAGGTCAGCGGCGAGCCTGGATCAGACATGGCTCAGCTGTATGTCAGAGGTCTCAGCACGTGGGGAGACAATTCTCCAATCGTGATAGTCGATGGCATCGAGCGTGACATCAACCTGCTCACGACAACGGAAATCGAGAGCATCAGTTTCCTCAAGGACGCCACCGCCACATCCATCTATGGTATCAGAGGTGCGAACGGAGTCATTGTCATCACCACAAAGCACGGACAGGCAGGTGCGCCTAAAGTCACTTTCCGCTCCGAGTATGCAATGCTCACCGGGCAGCGTTTCCCGGACTTCATCTCCGCTGGGGAATATTCAGAGCTGTGGAACGAAGCCTGCCGCAATGACGGTGTCACCCCGACCTGGTCAGCCGAGGACATCCTCCGGTTCTATGACCACTCGGATCCATACAACTATCCTGATGTGAACTGGATGATGGAGATATTCAAGAAGAGGACTTTCCAGACTCAGCAGAATCTGACGGTATCTGGTGGAACAGACCGGGTGCACTATTTCATCAACTTCGGCTACATGAAGCAGAACGGTCTGTTCAAGAGTGATCCTTCCTTCGATTACAGCACCAATGTGGACCTCGCCCGTTACAACCTCAGGTCCAACATTGACATACAGATTGCCAGATCATTGACAGCTGAAGTAGGACTGGGAATCATCTCTCAGGACTACAGGCATCCAAGTGCATCAACAAGCCAGATCATGAGTGCAGTCTATGATTTCGCCCCGAACAAGATTCCTATCCGCAATCCGGACGGATCGTTCTGCGCCACCATATTCAACACCTACACCAACCCATACATGCAAGCCACTCACAGAGGTTATTCCACCATGGTGAACAATCAGTTCCAGGGCACCTTTGCTTTGAAGTGGGATCTGTCCTCCCTGGTGACCAAAGGCCTTCAGTGGAACAACACTTTCTCTTTCGACCAGTATGGGGTGGCAAGCAACTCCCGAGTCAAATCAGTGACCAGCAAGCAGTTCGTAGGAATCAATGCGGCAGGTGACGATGACTACAAAATCTGGTTCGAAAAAACGCCGGAAGCATTCAGCGCATCCGGAAGCGGCAACAGGGCCCTTCGCTACTACAGCCAGCTGAACTATGACAGGGCCTTCGGAGACCACAACCTCTCCGGCATGCTCCTCTACAATATGGGTGAAAGTGTCAATGTCACTGCCGGTTCTGGCACAGCGGCCCTTCCGTCAAGGATCATGGGTGTGTCAGGACGAGCCGTCTACGACTTCGGACACCGCTACATCGCAGAATTCAGCTTCGGATACAACGGTTCAGAGAACTTCGCCCCGGGACACAGATTCGGTTTCTTCCCTGGAATCGCTCTGGGCTGGAACCTTGCCAAGGAGCCTTACTGGAAATGGAACAGCATCAGCACCTTCAAGTTACGCGGATCTGTAGGAACTGTAGGTAATGACAGGACCGGAGGCTCACGTTTCGCTTACCTGTCCACCACCGGTTCAGCAAGTGGTTTCCTCATGGGAGTCACTCAAGGCTCTACCGCAGGTTACACGGAAGGTTCAATCGGGGCCGGGGAAGACATCACCTGGGAGAAAGCAAGGAAGATCAACCTTGGATTCGATTATGGCATGTATGATGACAAGCTCACAGTAGGAATCGATGCATTCCATGAGAAACGAGACGGTCTTCTGATCCAGAGGTCAAATTCCATCCCTCTTGCTTCAGGATTGCAAGCATCCCAGCTTCCTTTCGTCAACAAGGGAAAGAGCCAGAACAAAGGTATCGAAGGCAGTTTCGAAGCCAAGAACACTACTGCAGGAGGTTTCTTCTACAGCCTGAGAGCAAACATCTCTTTCTCACAGAGCAAGTGCATCGACCGTGATGAGCCGGCGAACCAGCCGGACTACCAGTCCTACAGGGGGCATTCCCTCGCCCTGTCACTGGCATATGTCGCGGATGGATTCTTCGAGGATGAGCAGGACATAGCGACTTCCCCTAAACAGACATGGGGAGCCGTCCGTCCTGGAGATGCCAAGTACCGTGACATCAACGGAGACGGCCTGGTAGATGCTCAGGACCGTGTCATGGTCGGTTATCCTCAGATTCCAGAGTTGAACTATGGCTTCGGCTTCACTATGTCATACAAGGGTTTCGACTGGAGTCTTTTCTTCCAGGGAGCGGCCAGGTCCACATATTTCTTCTACGGCCTGTCAATCTACCCGTTCGTGTACGGTCAGGAATCCAATGTTCAGCGTGAGTTCTACGAATACAGATGGAAACCGGGTGCCGACAACTCCGAAGCGCGCTATCCAAGGGTTTCCACATCCCAGAATGACAACAACAACCAGATCTCGACCCTCTACATGCGGGACGGCAGTTATCTCCGTCTGAAGAATGTAGAAATCGGCTACTCCCTCCCGGGCAAACTGATGGACAAGGTCAACATCGCCGGTTGCAGACTCTTCGTCAACGGAGTCGACCTGCTTCTTTTCGACAAGCTCAAGATCGCCGACCCGCAGACCAATGGAGGAAACATCTCCTACTATCCAAAACAGAGCACCGTCAATGCTGGTGTTGAAATAACCTTTTAACAATTGATGAGCATGAAACAAAGATTAGTATTTCCAGTCATCATATTGACGTTGTCCGCATCACTCATCCTGACATCCTGCGAGAAGTTCCTGGACAAGGGACCGGAGGAGAATCTTTCCGTGGAGGAAGTGTTTCAGGAAAGGAACTACGTGGAGAGATGGCTCTACAATCTCTATTCAGGACTTCCGATGGAGATGGACTTCCACAATGTCTACAACACTCTTAATCCGTATGCAGGCGCTGCGGATGAACTGGAGATCACACCAGGATACGCAGCCAGCCAGAGCTTCAACCGTGGCGGAGTGTCGCCTTCATACAGCCATTCCTCATGGGCCGACGCATCAACATTCTCCAGAAAGTGCAACCTGTTCCTTGAGAACATCCACAGGACACCTATGGAAGAATCCGAAAGAAGAGAATGGACCGCAGAAGCTCATTTCATGAGAGCATTCTACAACTTCATGGCTCTTCGTGTCTACGGACCTATTCCTATCTATGATGAGATCCTTTCACCAGGAAGCGACTTCACTGCCATTGAGAGGGCCAGATTCGACGATTGCGTTTCCTTCCTTCTTGAAGATCTGAACATCGCAATCAAGGACCTGCCGGCCAGGAGAAGCAGTGCCTACACAGGAAGAGCCACTTCTGTCTCCGCCGCCGCCCTGAAGTCCAGGCTGCTGCTTTATGCCGCAAGCCCTCTGTTCAACGGAAACAGTGACTATTCTCAGATGAAGGACAAGAACGGAGAATCCCTCATCCCTGTGGGCTATGATGCCAGCAAGTGGAAACTTGCCGCTCAAGCAGCAAAGGAATGCATCGATCTCTGCAACGCCAACGGCTACGAGCTCCACTACTCCGACGACAGGGACCCTGTCACTTCATATACAGAGATATTCACCAAGAATTGGAACGAAGAAGTCCTGTTTGCCATGAACGTCGGAACCGCCCAAGTCTGGGAGATGTGCATGGACCCAGTCAGTCTTCTGGGAGCAGGGATCTACTGCCCGACCCAGCAGATGGTTGACTCTTACAGAATGGATAACGGTTCTGATCCTTTCGCCACCGACAGTGACGGTGATGTAATCTATTCGGATGACGGCAAGCCTGCAGTCATCGCAGAATCCGGCTATGTGGAATCAGGTTTCGCTGCTGCTCCAGGAGCCGGCTGGCCTGCCGGCGTCAGCAATATGTATGTCAACAGAGAACCGCGTTTCTACGCCAGCGTGAACTTCTGCGGACAGGTATGGAAAGGTACGAGCCTGGAACTCTGGTATTCCGGAAAAGACGGAATGAAAATCGGTGGCACATATTACACCGCAACCGGTTATATTCAGAAGAAGATGGCCGATCCGGAATCAAACCCATCCGGTTCGTCACCGGTGCTGAACCGCCGCTGCTGGATCTATTTCAGACTTGCAGAGCAGTTCCTCAACTATGCAGAGGCCCTCAACGAATCAGACCCAGGCAATCCAGACATCCTGAAATACCTCAACGAAATCCGAGTCAGAGGAGGGATACCGGCTCTTCAGGGTTCTTTCAGCCAGGAACAGATGCGCAAGCTGATCCATCAGGAACGCCATATCGAAATGGCTTTCGAGACTCACCGCTTCTTCGATGTCCGCCGCTGGAAGACAGCGGCCAAGACCGACAATGCAACCATCTATGGAATCGACGTCCACTCAGGATCCTATCTCCAGGATCCAGCCTTCTACAAGAGGACTGTCGTGGAGAAGAGAACTTTCAACTCACCTGCAATGTATCTTTTACCAATCAGCAAGGGAGAGATAGAGAAGATTCCTGCCATGGTACAGAATTATGGATATTAAAATAATGAATATGAAAAAGTTACTTCTTGCAACAGCTGTTCTGGCCCTATGCGCTTGTGGGAAAGATGTAATCTATGACCTTCCCGACAGCGAGCTGTTTGACAACATATATCTGGTCCAGGCCGTTGACAATCCGCACGCCATCTCCATGAAGGACAACTTCGATGGCAATGTCACCAAGTCATTCAATGCGTTCTTTTCCGGAATGTCATCGCCAAGGGACCTGCATCTCACTTTCGAGGCAGATGCGGCTCTTATCGATGAGTACAACGACATTAACGGGACTGACATGACTATGCTCCCGGATGATGCTTTCGAACTTGTCCAGACAGAAGCCACCATCAAGGAAGGTGAGAGCAAGTCATCAATGATTGAGGTGAACTTCAAAGTGTCGGAACAGATGAATATCGGCGTGAACTATCTTCTGCCGATAAAGTTCAATCTGAGAGAGAAGGATGTCAAGGTCAGGAAAGACCTTCAGGTCATCTATTTCAATGTCATCCTGACCAAGGATTTCAAACCGGTCGTCTGGGAAGGCGACATTGCGGCCTGCGACGAACTGTTCTCCTTCAACGACAAGTGCCTCATCGGATGGAACGGAGCCACAGGACAGCTTCTGAGATACCCTAAAGTGGACGGAGGCTTCGGCAAAGCCGAGGTCCTCAAGGATCCGTCAACAGACCCTTACTGGGCAAGTTCCTATGCCAGAATGATATTCCCTTGCAAGGGAAACACCATTCATCTAGTCAATGTCTATGGCAACTGGATATCAATCCAGGCCAATGAAGACTGCTCCGAACTGAAGAATGTACTTGAATATTCCACCATCATAACAGGTGGTTGCGGAATTTTCCTGTCCTGCATCCCATACTGCCATCCTGACGGCGAGCTCATCATCGACATGGCAACAGGCGGTATCAGGAACTACCTTCTTCAGGACAACGGTCTCTATCTCACTGGGGCACTGGGATTCAGGTCCGACTTCAACTACTGGCCATACGCCCTGAGATTCGCATTCAATGATGACATCTACGGAATTGATGCCAACGGGGTACTATGGCGCCACGAGTACAATCACGATGATTTCACTTACAGCAGCACACCTTCCCAGGTCGGTGAAGGATGGAACAAGTTCACCCATCTGGTTCAGTTTGAGGACAAGCTTGTCGCCCGCTGTCCGGACGGAAGTTTGAAATGCTTCGATTTCGATCCAGAGTTCTTCTGGGACATTAAAGATTTGAATTAGCTTTGAAATGAAAAGAATACTATCAATATCAGCGCTTGCGGCAGCCGTTACGATGCTGTTCCCATCATGCGAGAAGGATTCCGGCCTTGTTGAAAGCCAGTTGATCTATTTCGGTATCACAGAGCCATATACTAGAATCGGAGGAATAGCGTTCACCGTGGACAACACAACGATGATGATCACCAACGACGAACCTGTTCCGGCAAACATCGATCTTTCCAGCGTCAAGCCGTACTTCATCACCAACCATGAGAGCAAGGGTGTGTTCGTGAAGGGTGTTGAGCAATTGAGCGGAGTGAGCAAGCAGGATCTGTCAGCACCAGTCAAGTACGAAGTGGTTTCAGAACGAGAAACACTGGTCTACGATGTCATCGTCACCAAGTCGGAGGACATCAAGACCCAGGCCGGAGTGAAACTTTCAGGACTATCCGATCTTGTGGCAGGCATTGGCGAAGAAACAGAAATGTGGATTGCCGACGGGCTGCGCTTCAGCGAAACGGAGTTCACGACCACAGACGGCCGGTCCCTGAAGATGGATCTGTTTGAAGCAGACCTGAGCAGAGACGATCTGTATCTCTACCCTCTTACAGCAGGCGATTTCAACGACCCACTGCCGGAAACCGAGGAATGGCCGGTCCAGACCATCACCGAAATGGCCGGTGCCGCAGGAATTGAAGTACTTGGAGCCATAAGCGGAGATTTCTTCGAAGCCTCAGGGGTCATCATACCAGAAGGTCCTGTCTGCAGAAACGGCAAATGGCTCAAGGAATCCTTCCATTCCGAGAAAGCCAACCGCTATTTTGGGATAAGGAAAGATGGCAGGGCATCATTGGGTGGCATTTCCGCCATGCTTTCTCTTATGGACAACATGACCTTCGCCATCGGCGGCAAGGAGTATCTGCTCACAGAAGATGCTCCTGCAGATGAAATCAAGAGCCGAAGCGACCTTGATTCACGCACTGGCATCGGGACCAACAGGCTCGACCACAAGATGGTCTATATCGTCACCATCACCGGAGACGAAGGCGTTACTTTGGCCGAAACTGCCCAGATCATGAAAGCATTCGGCACTTCGGAGGCAATCAATCTTGCCGGAGGTGACAACACATCCTTCGTAATCAGGGAAGGAAGTTCGTTGAAGGCGAAGAACCGTCCTGAAGAACAGATGAAGAAAGTCCCTGACGGGGTTGCCATAGTCAAAAGATAAACCTGGTCCGATGAACAGAAGTTTCATCCTCGCCATATTTCCGGTCATTGTTCTAACCATGTCCGGGTGTCACACTGAACGCAGCAGGCCTCTCAAGCATGTCCATGCTGAGTCCAAGGCTGTACCTGTTCCGGTATGCCACCTGCACACGGACAACTCATCCGAGGTGAATTCAGGGACATTGTTCTTGATCGACGGACAGTGGACACCTGTCATCAGATATGATGACCCGAATCATATTTCCTACGTCCTGAGCAAGATCAAAGATGCCGGAATCCGTGTTGTGTGCGTCAACTGTTCTGATTTCAACGATCGAGGAATGGGCCCGGCCTGCATTGACATCATTGCCGAAGTCTGCGGTACAGCCGGTATGGAATATTTCATATTGCTGAACACAGCCCATTCCTCTGTCATTCAGGATCTGAACCGTAAAGCCGGCCTTGTACTGGAAAGATACGCCAAAGACAAATCATACCGTCACTATGGCTTCGGAGACGACAGGCCTATTCTTGCCCTGGATATGTCAGGAACTGATTATCAACATCTTGTTGATTCCGCCCCAGACAAGGAGAAGGACTGTCTCGGAATGTTCCATATCGGGACATGCCAGATCAACGAGAATCAGGAAGCCACCGACAATGACGGCTGGGGCTACAGGAACATGTCAGAAAGCCGTGACGGAGCGGTACGGTTCTGCAGCCCGAATTCAGGAGTGTTCCCCGAAAACTGGTCCAGAGTCGATGAGCAGGAATGGAGAAGAAGGGTCAAATGGGCTCTCGGGGCCAGAGAATATGCCGTTCTGGGCTCATATGATGACACGCAGAACGCACTCATGTGGGGCATCTGTGACGTCAGTCATTCCGGAACTCCAAGCCATATAAATCCTTCGACCATTGACAAACCGTCAATCTACTACGACATTCTTCACGACATACTTACAAAACACGATTAGGAAGATTCCATTTTATTCTTATTTTTACGCCAACATGAAAAAGATTCTCCTGATAGTTCTGATGCCGCTTCTGGCATTTCCAATGACAGCCGGGGCCGGCGAGCCGGATATTCAGACGGCCAGATTATGGTGGCCTGAGCAATACAATGTCTGGACTCCGGTATGCTGGCCTGACCATTACCACAAATTCTCGGTACTGTACAACGGGTCAGTCGTAATCTCTCCCGGACAACCTGCTTCGAGGAAACCACACGCAAAGCAATGGCTGGGGGAGGATTTCCAGTTGACGTTCTGCTCTTCTGAAGACGGACACATCTGGCCTCTTCCTGCAGGAATGGCCCTCCTCAGGGACTGGGACGGAGGACTCGGAATACAGAGCTGGGACCGGGAGCATGACACTCCTGTCATCACGACCGAGTTCAGAAACAAGGACGGAGTCGTACTCGAGACCAGGATGTTCGCCCACATCAAAGGAGCATCAGACGTGGAGACCGGCATCGAGCCGGAATATCTCTGGATACGGACAAGTGTCAAAAGTGTGGACAGCTATTATCATCCGAATGAATATAAGATGTCTGTCCTTCTGACCAAGTTGTTCTTCGGACATGTAGATTTCGTCAAGCTGTCACCGGACATCAGCGTAGTACCCGAATGCACCCATTGCGACAGGGCACTGCACATGGAGGACGGAGAAGTCTGCGAGGATAACGGCAAAGTGAGACTGAGAGTCCTTCCTTCGGAAAATGTCTCAGTGGATTTCAATGAGTCCGCCAGCATGCAGTACAACCTCACCCTCACATTCCCATCAGAGCCTGGCGCCAGCATTGACATGATATTCCCAGCCCTCGTGGACGACCGGGACGACATGGCCGCAGAAGCTTCAGTGTCCTTTGAAAAGGCTCTTGAAGAATCTGACAAGTACTGGGCATCCCTGAAGCCGGAGACCGCTGCCACTTTCGAAGTTCCGGAACCATTCATCAACGAAGCTATTCTTCAGAATTTCAAGATAGCAAGAAGTCTCGGTGAGAAAGACTGGGTGACAAAAGACTACAGCTACATCTCGGGAGTATGGCAATATGATGCATACTGGCCGACTCCAGGCTCCATGGTCAGCGCCATGTTCATGGATCCAATGGGTTATTTCGCCGACACTGAGCGATACAGTGAAGTCTTTGCTCATCATCAGGGTAAACTGGCAGCCCCGGGATCGGCTTTCAAGCTCCATCCTGGTTATTTCAGCACTCCCCGCTATCTGGAATCAGTCGACTGGCTCACCGACCATGGGGCGGTCATGTACCAGATTGCCACTCATGGACTTCTCACAGGAGACCGGGATTTCATTAAAAAATGGAACGGACCATTAGAGAAAGCCTGTGATTTCATCATGGAATACTCGCGTTCCGAACATGATGGAGTAGCCGGCTTGCTCCCTGCTGGATGGTCGACAGACGAAGAGGTCCCTCTGCAGTCAGTCTGGAGCCTGGCCTGGAATTACAAAGGTCTGTCCGAAGCAGTAAGGTTGTTCAAGAAAACCGGTAATCCGAGAGCTGAAGAATTCGACTCGTTCAGAAAAGAGTTCAAGGAAACCTTCCAGAAGGAATACCGCAAGGTTGTGGAATCGGGCCCGAAATGGACTGACGACCGTGGGAATGTCCGATTCCGTCCGCCGACTGAATTCTCTGTTGAAGCCGGAAGCCGTTTCCAAACGGACGGACGGCCTGTCGGCCACACATTCATGACAGATGCTTTCTACCTTGACAGCGGACCTCTATGCCTGGTTTGGGCGGGTCTTCTGGATGCTGAGGATCCGATCATGGTGGACATGCTTGACTTTTTCAGAGAAGGTCCGAACTGGAAGCTGCACAAACCATTTCCTTGGAGTCTCGACAGAGCTGTTCTGGAACACGAGATTTCTTCCTGTGAGCCATGCTACTCTTTCAATGCTTACCACAGCTGGCAGCTGAATGACAGGCAGCATTTCCTGGAAGCCATGTACAGTGTCCTCGTGGGTGCGGTTTCCAATAACACCTTCATTTCCTGTGAACACAGACATGGAATCCAAGGGACACAGTTCGCATTCCCGTTCGGTTTCTATCTGGCTCGACTTGCAGTCATTGACGACAGAATCGAAGATAACGAAATCCACCTTCTCAGGATGTGTCCATTGGCATGGCTGAAAAATGATGTCCCGAGCCGTTTCCTGAGAATGCCTACGGAATACGGAACCATAAATCTTGTGGTCAAGCTCTCTGAAGATGAGAAATGCCTTGAAGTGACATTCGACGGGGAATGGCGTGAAAAGCCAGGAAAGATTGTCCTCCATGTCCCTCCAGTTCCAGGGCTCAAGTCTGTTTCCATCAACGGGAAGAGACATCCGGTGAAGAACAGGGAGTGCATTGTCTTGTAATCTATCTGCAATTTCGCTTTAATCCCTCCGCAGGAAGAATCTACGGAGGGATTACTTTCTATTTATTTGACTATCTTTGTGCTCCAGCGGAGTCATCAACGACTCTGTTCAGAAACATATGAGAAAACCACTGTCAATCCTGCCAATTGTATTCTTTGCATCGATTCTCGCTGCATGTTCCACCCCGAAGGACCTTTCTGACCCGGTGACTCAGGAGGAGATGCAGGGCATCTACGAAGAGGTCCGCACCCCGGTCAAGCACGGGCTGGTGGTGACCCCGGAGAATCCTGATTTCAAGTCGGACTCGCCAAGCGTGTTCAGACATAAGGGGAAGTGGTACATGACCTGGATCGTCTTCGACGGAAAGGGCTATGAGACCTGGCTGTCCGAAAGTGACGACCTGCTGCACTGGAACACCCTGGGGAAGGTACTGAGCTACACAAACGACTCATGGGACAAGTTCCAGAGGGCCGGGTACGCCGCTTTGCAGGATCTCGAGTGGGGCGGAAGCTACAAGCTCCAGAAATATGCCGGGAAGTACTGGATGAGCTACCTCGGAGGCTGCAATCCGGGCTATGAGACCATGCCTCTGATGATTGGTCTGGCCAGTACCGACCAGCTGGGAAAGGCTGTGGAGTGGGAGACCCTCGACAAGCCGGTCATGTCTCCAAAAGATGAAGACTGCCAGTGGTTCGAGAAGAACACCCAGTACAAGAGCTGCATCATCGAAGACAAGGACAGGATCACCGGTCACCGTTTCGTGATCTACTACAATGCGAACGGAACGAACCCGGAGAACGGAGTCACCGCAGAACGCATCGGCATGGCATATTCAGAAGACCTGAAGAACTGGACCCGTTACGAGAACAATCCGGTTGTGGCGCTGGAGACATGCGGGATCACAGGCGACCCTCAGATCCAGAAGATCGGCGACCTCTATGTGATGTTCTTCTTCAGGGCAGGCAATCCTGCCAGGCCGTATGCCGCCTACAATTCATTCGCCTGCAGCCGTGACCTTGTGCACTGGTACGAATGGGAGGGTGAGGACCTGATCTATCCTACGGAACCCTACGACTGTGTCTATGCCCACAAGAGCCATGTGGTCAGCTGGAAGGGTGTCACCTACCACTTCTACTGCGCCGTCGACGACAAGGACCGCAGAGGCATAGCCGTCGCCACCTCCAAGTAACCGACGGCGGGCGGACGAAGCCTGCGGAAGGGTGGGGGTGATGAAGACTGTGGCCGCCCATGGCCACATGAATGGGGGGACCAGGCCGCCAGGCC
>JAKSJH010000032.1 GCA_024398315.1 Bacteroidales bacterium | reverse complement strand
TGTGGGGTCTGCGACGCTCCGTTTTGCAAGTGATTGATAATCAGGTGGGCTTTTTAACCATCCGTCGCAGACCCCCTGGGGGAAACGAGGGTCTGCGACGCTGAGAAGCGACGGCGGAGATATTTCGCCACCATCCCTCCGTCTCAGGGGATTGCGGGTCCAGGCCCGCAATGACGGAGACGGAGCTGCAATGACGGAGAAGAGAACGCAATGACGGAGAGGAGGACGCAATGACGAGGACGAGGACGTCAACGGGAACTTCAATTACGGAGTAGGCGCAGCCGATGCTTCCGGAGGTAGTCCGTACCAACGATGAAAAGCAGAGCCGGATGTCCCAGCCGGGCTATGGGAGAAGAATTTGGTATTTTCGGAGGAAAGGACTAACTTAGAAGTTGAAAACGGAGTAACGGAAAAACGGAGTAATGGGGATTATGAACGGTATCACGATATCCAGTAACAGCACGTTGGAAAAGAGTATCCTGCTCGCACCGGGGACGGAAGGCGGTATCCCGGAAGGATTCACGGTCGAGAGGGACGCCAGACTCAACCTGAAGCTCGTCATCATGCCAGGTTTCTCGGCGGACATTCCGCTCACGATAGACATCGTCGGAGAAGGGGCCGAAGTGAGCATCGACGGGCTCTGCCTGAGCCACGGAACCGACAAGGTCACCTTCGATGTCAGGATGAACCACAAGGTCGGACACTGCCGGTCCAACCAGAATTTCAGGACAATTGCCTCAGGAGAATCTGACTGCAGGTTCCATGGCAGGATCGTCGTGGCGCAGGACGCACAGCAGACCGAGGCCTACCAGGAGAACCACAACCTCCTGCTTGACGAAAGAGCCAAAGTCGAGACGCTCCCTCAGCTGGAGATCTACGCCGACGACGTAAAGTGCTCGCACGGAGCATCCATCGGCAACCTCAACGAAGACGAACGCTTCTACATGCGCTCAAGGGGCATCAGCGGGGAGGAAGCAAAAGTGCTTCAGATGATTTCCTTCGCAGCGCCCGTGATGGAAGGAATGCCGGAAGAAGAAAGGCAGACCATTGAAAATGCGATACGCGGACTATGATCCTCAAGACCAACGTCAAACTCAATTTCGGACTGAACGTGCTCCGCAAGAGAGAGGACGGCTTCCACGACATCCAGACCCTGTTTGTCCCCTGCCATGAGTTCGGGGACACTCTCGAAGTGATCACCGGCGACGACTACAGCCGGACTTCCGCCGGCCTGTTCGCCAGGTACGGTTCCAAAGCAACCCACGACATCCCGGGAAATGGGCAGAACGGCACGGAGACACTGGTGCAGGGCATCAGTGAAGACGGCAAGCTGATGATCACCATCGCACGGAAGGAGGGAGTGGACTGGGATCCGGTCAAGGACCTCTGCGTCAAGGCCTTCAACGCCCTCGCCGCCGACTTCGAACTGCCGCCTGTCAAGATATTCCTTGAAAAAGGAGCTCCCGTTGGAGCTGGTCTCGGAGGAGGCAGCGCCGACGCCGCCTTCACCCTCAGGGCGCTCAACGAACTCTGCGGACTCGGCCTTTCTGACGACAGGCTTTCTGAATATGCCGCCACCCTCGGCAGCGACACGTCTTTCTTCGTCTACAACACTCCGATGGTCGGGACAGGCCGCGGTGAGATTCTCGAAAAGTTCGACCTCGACCTCGACGCGATGGGACTTGAAGTGAAAGTCATCGTCCCAGACGGCATTGCCGTCTCCACTGCGGAGGCCTACAGCGGAATAGTCCCTGCCATCCCGGAAGTGGAGTTCAAGGAGATATTCACCCATCCTGTAGAAGAATGGAAAGACCTGCTGGTCAACGATTTCGAGAAGACCGTGTTCGAGAAGCACCCTGAGCTTGCCGCCATCAAGCAGAGCCTCTACGACTCTGGAGCCGTCTACGCCGCCATGTCCGGGTCCGGCTCCGCCCTCTTCGCCCTGTACCGACGTTGATGTTACATTTTCGCCACTCATGCGTTATGTATGCAGTGAGTCCGGAACAATGGCACAGGAACTACTGATAGAAGCATTCAAGAAACTGAAGGGAAGCCGCATTGCGGAAGACGCCCTTCAGGAAGCCTTCTGCCGCCTCTGGTCGAAGAAATTCGCACCCAAGGACGTTTCGCAGGCCGTCGGGACTCTTTTCGTGACCGGACGGAACATCCAGATCGACGAATTCAGGAAGAGCAGGAAGATGCAGACAGTGCCCCTTGAGGACAGGCAGATTGCAGAAGAGGACAATGACAGTGCCGCCAGAGAAGCCCTGTTCAGGAAAGTGGAGGAGTCTCTCGATTCGGAACTAACTGATATTCAAAGGTTAATCATCCGGAAGCACGAATATGACGGACTGACTCTAGCTCAGATTGCTGATGAGCTGTCGATGCAGCCGGCCGCAGTCAGGATGCAGATTTCAAGGGCCAGGAAGGCTCTGAGGAAAATATACATTGAAAAAGATGGACAGGATTGACAAACTCGTGGATGCCTGGTTTGAAGGCACGATCACAGAACGGGACGAGCAGAGGCTCAAGCGTTTCCTTTCCCGCCCGGAAGGAAGCGGAACTGAATATGACGAGATCCGGGCTGTGATGGGATTCTTTTCGGAAGGGCGCCGGCACTATCCGGCGGCCGGAAAGACAGTCGCATTCCCGGCATGGGCGAAGGCCCTCGCCGCAGCCTGCTCGCTGGCCGCAGCCTTCCTCGCCGGCAGCCTGGTCAGTTTCGATAGGGATGATGCTATCTGCTTCAGCCTTGTAGGAGGAAAGACCGTCACTGAAGAGAGCATCGTCATGGAAGAGGTGGAAAACACTCTGGCAGACCTGTTCTCCGGCCACGACAGCATTGACGAACAACTCAACGATTTTTTTAACAAATGAGAAATATGAAACGGCTTTTTCTGGCAATCATCGTTTTCCTGCTGGCCGCGGCTCCGTCCCGGGCCCAGAAAGGGCTTCAGATAGACAGCCTGTTCAACGGGTCGTTCTGTCCGGAAGCCACCGTCTCCACGACCACGGTCAGAGGGGGTGCGATCAAATCATACAACCTTGATCTGTTCCGCTCGATCAAATTCTCGGCCACGGACCGCGAAATCGAAAAGGTCTCGTCCTGGATTGCAGCTGATTCCAAGAAAGCATCTATGACGGACATAGACAGGGAAAACGGGCGCATGGTCTATGCACTCCTCTGGTTCGAAGACACAAGGAACGACAACCGGTACGTAGGCTACCAGTTGAAGGAGACGGATGACGGAACGTTCATCACAGTGGTCTATCTGACCGGCAAGGCCTCCATCGAACAATTAAAGAAGTTTTTCGGAAAATAAGAAGCCGTAAACAGCCTCAAAAAAATAGAAGAATATATAGAAGAATATGAAAAAGACATTAGTATTTGCAGTTTGCTCAATCATCACGATGCTCAACATCCCGCCGGCACATGGCCAAAGCCTGGATGTGGGCAGAATCGATTTCGACTTTCCTCTGCTGGATAAAATCAGAGTAATGGAAAAAGCAAAGAGACAGAGTGGTAGAATTGACGGCGGAAGCATCTTGTTCGGTTCGATCGTCACCAACTCCCAGGCTCCATTCGATTTCAATCCGTACAATTCTTATGAGATTGCATTCGTGCCGTTCCATGCCGACTCCCACACCAGGACCATCGTAGCGTCGACAGGTCTGATGTTCGACTGGAAGAACTTCGCGCTGACCGGGAAAGAGGCGATGTCCAAAACCCTTGACAACGAGATCGCGCTCGGCCCGTATCCCGATGGGTCTAATCCGAGACTGTCAAAACTGTCGGTGTTCAGCCTGTCAGTGCCCACCCTCCTGAGCATCAATGTCTGCAATGGTTTCGGTTTCACGTTCGGTCCCGTCTTCAACCTGAACGCAGGGAGCAGGATCAAGACCAAATACCGCATCGAAGACGAAAAGATGAAGGATGTCTACAAGGATGCGCATTGCAACCTGCTGACTGTCGACCTGATGGGAGAACTCAATCTCAACGCCTTCCAGATCTTCGTAAAATGCTCCCCGATGAATCTGATGGACAATAGTTACTGGCCGGACTTCCAGTACCTGTCCTTCGGAATCGCCTTGTAGTTTCTGATAGCCGCATCTAATTCAATAATTAATTTATGTTTTTCTTTACATTATTATTGTTTTGCATAAATTAATTATTATATTTGCATCACAGAGCCAGGGTGTGCTTTTGAAATTATCAATTTATTTACGACATTTGCAGTGTACTAATAAACTAGTACACACAAAATACAGACAACTTCGCTGCGTTGAAGAACATTGAACATAGATTTGTGCCGACGTTGCCGGAAGGATGCGACCTGAAGAAGGAGCGCATCCTTCTTCATTGCTGCTGCGCGCCATGCTCGACTGCGATTGTCGAATGGATGGTCGGCCAGGGGCTGAAACCGGGGCTTTTCTTCAGCAACTCCAACATAGTCCCCTACGATGAATATGTCCTCAGGCGGGAGGAGCTCAGGCGCTATGCAGAATCCTTCGGGCTGGAGACTTTCGACGATGACTACGACCACGAAGCGTGGCTGGAGGCCGTGAAGGGGCTGGAGAAGGAGAAGGAACGTGGGCCAAGGTGCCTGGAGTGCTTCAAGTTCAGACTGTTGCGGGCCGCAAGGTTCGCCTCTGTCCACGGCTACACCCTGCTCGGCACGACTCTTGCGTCTTCAAGGTGGAAAAGCCTTGAGCAGGTTGATGAAGCCGGCAGGTGGGCGGTCGGAACGGCCGACTATGAGACCGGCGCATATTCAGTGTGCTCCGGGACCGGAGAGACTCCGGTGACCGTCCATGTGGAATGGTGGGGGCAGAACTGGAGGAAAGGAGGACTGCAGGAAAGGAGGAACCTCCTGATAAAGGAAAAAGGAATGTACAACCAGAACTGGTGCGGATGCGAGTTCTCGCACAGGGAAAAGATAGTGGAAAGCAATGCTGATTGAACTGAAAGGACTTAACAAGACATACCAGGGAGCCCAGCCGCTCCATGTTCTCAAAGGGATAGACCTTCAGATTGAGGAAGGAGAGTTCGTCTCAATCATGGGCGCTTCCGGCTCAGGAAAGTCCACCCTGCTGAACATCCTCGGAATCCTGGACAACTACGACACCGGAGAATACTGGATCGACGGCCATCTTATCAAGGACCTGAGCGAGAACGAAGCGGCACGCTACAGGAACAAGACAATAGGTTTCATCTTCCAGTCCTACAATCTCATCAGCTTCAAGACAGCGGTCGAGAACGTCGAGCTGCCGCTCTACTACCAGGGTGTCAGCCGGGGAGAAAGGCACAGGATCGCGATGGAGTACATCGAGAAGATGGGGCTCACCCCATGGGCTGACCACTATCCGTCGGAGATGTCCGGAGGCCAGAAGCAGAGAGTGGCCATCGCCAGGGCCCTGGTCACCAAGCCGCAGATCATCCTCGCCGACGAGCCTACAGGAGCCCTTGACTCAAAGACTTCCGTCGAGATCATGGCCCTCCTCAAGGAGCTCAACAAGAAAGACGGAATGACAATCATAGTGGTCACCCACGAGAGCGGTGTCGCCAACTGCACCGACAAGATCATACACATCAAGGACGGAGTCATCGGCCGGATCGAGGAGAACCTGGGTCACGACGCATCTCCGTTCGGCGAAATGACGATCATGAAATGAAAGATCTTTTCAAAGAGATTTGGAGTTCGCTTCGCCAGAACAAGCTGAGGACCGCTCTGACAGGGTTCTCGGTGTCCTGGGGAATATTCATGATCATCGTCCTGCTCGGCTCCGGAAGAGGGCTGATGAACGCCTTGCTCGAGTCGGACTCCAGGATGGACAAGTCGATGAAAGTCTACCCTGGCTACACCACGATGCCTTACAAGGGCTACCAGTCCGGAAGAAGGATAGCGCTGGACGAGATGGACCTGAAGAACATCCGGTCAGAACAGTTCAGCGAAAACGTCAGGGAGGTCAGTCCATCCCTGAACCAGAACATCACTTTCAGTTTCGGCGAAGAGTCACTCAACATGAACGTCCGTGGAGTGACGGACGAATACAGCGCGATCGAAGGGGTCTCGATGAAGCATGGCCGCTTCATCAACGAGAACGACATGAAGGAGAAGGCCAAGCACATGGTCATCAGTGACGAAGACGCGCTGACGTTCCTCGGTGGGAAGGGAAATCCGGAAGACATGATCGGGAAAAGGCTCACGGGAGGCTCGCTGTCATGGCTCGTGACCGGAATATACCACACCGACCACTCGCAGTGGGGGCACAACGCCTATGCGCCATATTCACTGATAAGGGAACTGTACGGCAAGGCGAACGACATCGGCACCATCATCTTCTCGTTCGAGGGGCTGGATGACAAGGATGAGTCAGCAGAGTTCAAGGACACCTACAAGAACATGGTCCTGGCCAACCACAAGGCGTCTCCGGCTGACAAGGGGGCCTTCTACATCAGTGACAGGTTCGAGCAGGGGATGCAGATGAAGGAAGGAATGAAGATCATCAACACAGCCCTCTGGGTCCTAGGTTTCCTGACTCTCATCAGCGGAATCGTTGGTGTCTCCAACATCATGCTCATCACCGTCAAGGAGAGGAAGCACGAGTTCGGAATCCGCAAGGCTCTCGGCGCCAGGCCTGCGGAGATCCTGAAGCTGGTCATGGCGGAGAGCGTCCTGATCACGGCGTTCTTCGGCTATGTCGGAATGTTCCTCGGGATGGTCGCCAACATTGTGATGGACAATGTCTTCTCCGGCAAGGCGACAGAGGTCGCCGGAGAGGTGTTCTACATATTCAAGGACCCTGGAGTGGGTCTTGACGTTGCGCTGAAGGCCACTCTGCTGCTTATTGTGGCGGGTGCGGTGGCAGGACTGATTCCTGCGAGGAAGGCGTCCAGGGTGATGCCTGTGGAAGCATTGAAAGGAGATTAGAAGATGGTCAGACTGTTTGACAGAGACAAGATAGCGGAGATCATCGACACCATCACAAGGAACAAGAGCCGCAGCATCCTTACTGGTTTCGGTGTGTTCTGGGGGATGTTCATGCTCCTGCTCATGCTTGGCGGAGGCGACGGGATAAAGGAAGAGCTCAACAAGAACTTCGAGGGTTTCGCGACCAACTCCGGGCTCATCTTCGGCGAGGCCACGACCAAGCCTTACATGGGTCTGAAGAAAGGAAGATACTGGCAGCTGACGCTCAGGGACATCGACAGGCTCAACATGATGGTGCCGGAGCTTGAGGTGGTCACCCCGATGCTTCTGGGAGGAGGCAGCCCAGTCTCCCACAAGGAGATGAAGATGGACGCCTATGTCCAGGGAGTGACTCCTGAATATTCAATGATCCAGGAACCGAAGCTCCTCTACGGAAGATACATCAATGAAGTGGATGAAAAGCAGCGCAGGCGGGTCTGCGTCATCGGTGAGCAGGTCTACAAGTCATTGTTCCCTCACGGAGGGGATCCGTGCGGAGAGACTATCATCTACCACGGAGCCAACTACCAGGTCATAGGAGTCGACGTGAACAACGCCAACATCAGCATCGGAGGTTCGTCCGAAGAGATGGTCACGATTCCTTTCTCACTGATGAGACAGCTTGAGGAGAGGGGCGACGAGGCCGACATCCTATGCATCAGGATGAAGGAGGGGGAGAAGTTCAGCGCCGTGAGCGATAGGATCCGTGAAATCATCTACAGGCAGCACCAGATCCACCCGGATGACAAGGCCGCCCTGATGATCTTCGATGCGGAGGAGATATTCACCCTGGTGGACAACATATTCAAAGGAGTGTCCCTCCTGATCTGGATAATCGGACTCGGAACGGTGCTGGCCGGGGCCATCGGTGTCTCCAACATCATGATGGTGACGGTCAGGGAAAGGACGACCGAAATCGGCATCCGCAGGGCGATCGGAGCCACTCCGAAGATGATTCTCTCGCAGATAATGTCCGAGAGCGTCATGCTGACAGCAGTCTCCGGCACACTCGGGATCCTGTTCTCCGTCTTCGTGCTCAACATGATAGAACTGTCGCAGACACACAACGGAATCCTCGACGCCCACTTCCAGATAAGTTTCTGGACGGCGGTCATGGCCATTGTCCTGCTGAGCGTGCTCGGACTCCTGGCCGGTCTGATGCCGGCGCTGAGGGCGATGGGCATCAAGCCTGTGGACGCCATGCACGACGAATGATGATAATAATGATAAAAAAGATAATCTGATGAAAAAGTTCAAAAGAATCCTGGCAATCTCTGCCGTGGCAATCCTTTTCCTGGGAACCTTCCTGTACCTGTGGGTCAGGTCAAGGCCTGAGAAGGAGAAGTTTGAAGAAGTGGTCCCTGCAGTCTCCGACATCTACAGGAGCACTATCATGACAGGAAAGATCATCCCGCGCAACGAGATCAACATCAAGCCTCAGATCAGCGGAATCATCTCCGAGATCCTCAAGGAGGCTGGTGACAAGGTCTCTGAGGGTGACGTCATCGCCAAGGTGAAGGTCATCCCCGAGATGAGCTCGCTCAGCGCCGCACAGAGCCGTGTCCGCCTTGCGGAGCTCAACCTGGAGCAGGCTCAAACCGACTTCGACAGGGAGAAGGCGCTCTACGAGAAGAAGCTGGTCAGCGAGGAGGAGTTCGACCAGTTCCGCCAGATGCTCGCCCAGGCCAAGGAGGAGATGAACGCCGCCACTGAGAGTCTGGAGGTCGTTCGCGACGGTGTGTCCAAGAGCAACGCCAAGTCCAGCTCCACCCTCATCCGCTCGACCATCACCGGCATCATCCTCGACATCCCTGTCAAGGTGGGCAACTCCGTCATCCAGAGCAACACGTTCAACGACGGCACCACCATCGCCACGGTTGCCGACATGAACGACCTCATATTCGACGGAATGGTCGATGAGACTGAGGTCGGAAAACTCTACAACGGGATGTCGGTCAACATCACCATCGGAGCCCTCGAGAGCATGAACTTCGACGCAGTGCTGGAGTTCATCTCCCCTAAGGCGACCGAGGTCAACGGAGCCAACCAGTTCGAGATCAAGGCTGCCGTGACCATCCCTGAGGACAAGCAGATCCGCTCCGGCTACAGTGCCAACGCCGAACTCATCCTTGAGAAGGCCGAGAACGTCCTCACCATTCCTGAAGGTTCTGTGGAATTCGCAGGCGACTCATGCTTCGTCTATGTCGGCGACAACAAGTCAGGCTTCACCAAGACTCCGATCGAGACCGGTCTGGGAGACGGCATCAAGATCGAAGTCAAGTCAGGCATCACCACAGAGAACAAGATCCGCGGCAACAAGATCATCGAGAAGAAATGAGACGATTCCTTACCATACTGACCGCTGCGGCTGTCACCGCAGCCGCGCTCCAGGCGCAGGAGGCATCCGGAGGATGGAGCCTCCAGCAGTGCATCGACCACGCCCTGGAGCACAACATCACCCTGAGACAGCAGGAGAACAACGTCAAGCAGCAGGAGATCAACGTCGACATCGCCAAAGGCAGCCGCCTGCCTGAGGTCAGCACTTCCGCCGGAGAGAACTTCTCCTTCGGCCGAGGACTGACGGAGAACAACACATATTCAAACACCAACACGACCAGCACGTCGCTCTCTCTCGGCTCCTCGGTCCCGGTCTTCTACGGCCACAGGATCAGGAACTCCATAAAGAGCAGCGAGCTGGACCTCAGCGCCGCTACAGCCGACCTCCAGAAAGCCAGGGAGGACATCAGCCTGCAGGTGGCCCAGGCCTACATGCAGATCCTCTACGGCAAGGAGATCCTCGATGTGGCCAGGAACCAGGTGACCATCGACTCCCTCCAGGTGGAAAGGCTCTCCGCGATGCTCGAGAACGGCAAGGCAAGCGCCTCCCAGCTGGCCCAGCAGAAGGCCGCCCTCGGCCGCAGCCAGTACAACGTGGCCCAGGCCCAGGGAAACTACGACATGGCCCTTCTGGACCTCAGCCAGCTTCTCGAACTGGAGACTCCGGAAGGATTCTCCATCACCATCCCGCAGACCACGGTGGAGAACATACTTCTGGAAAGCCCTGAAAGCATCTACGACAAGGCTGTCGCAAGCAAGCCTGTCATCAGCGCCGAAGAATTCAGACTTGAGGCCGCTGAATATGCCATCAAGAACGCGAAGGCCGCCTTCCTTCCATCGATCAGCCTCAGCGGCGGCGTCGGAACCAATTTCTACACGGCCAGCGGAGTGACTTCCAACTCCTTCTACGAGCAGATGAAGCACAACTTCAGCCAGTACCTCGGGCTGAGCCTCAGCGTGCCGGTATTCACAGGATTCCAGAACCGGAACCAGGTAAGATCCACCCAGCTCGCCAAGGAGAACCAGTCGCTGATGCTCGAAGCTGTCAAGAAAGGCCTCTACAAGGAGATTCAGCAGGCCTACTACAACGCCGCCGCTGCCCGAGAGCAGTACCGTTCCAGCATTGCGTCCAAGGAAAGCGCCAGGGAGTCGTTCGACCTCATGCTAGCCAAATACGAGAACGGCAAGGCCAACATCACTGAGTTCAACGAGGCCCGCGACTTCTACCTCGAAGCCGAGTCCGACCTCTCACGCGCCCGCTACGAGTACCTGTTCAGCGCCAAGCTCCTCGACTTCTACGCCGGCAAGCCGCTGACGCTGTAACGGCCGCCGACAGATAGCAACACCCGTCCCACCGCCGCTCCAAAGCCCCCTCCAGGAGCCACGGAGCCCGTTTCACTCCTCAGAGGTCTGTCCAACAGGGCCGGAGGTGCAGAATGGCCCTTTCCGCTCCCCGTCATGCCGCACGGGTCTTATATAGCGTCATGCCGGGCTGCTTTCATGTTGCGTCATGCCGGGCTCGACCCGGCATCCCCCTTCAAGACAAAGCCTTTGGCAAGAAACCGCTGCCTCAAGGCACCGCCATTAGCCTTCAGCAGAAAAGCCGGCAGCCTGGCTTGCAACAGAGCAATCAGTTCCACAGCCATCCGATGCTCATCCGGAGCATTCCTGGCAACGGCCGACCCCTCCTTTTCCAGCGAGAAGAATCTATCCTCCGCAAAGCATTGATGATGTCGCCCACCACGACAGACGGCTTTGTCACACCGTCAAAATCCCTGTTGTCTTCGGGCACATAGTCACCCAGAAGATGGACATCGTAGACAATGGCAATCAACCCGTTAGCCCATGCTGACTCTTTTCCGGAGGAAGCGAAACCGAATGTCCTTTCAGTCCATTCGTTGGCCTGCCTGTTACGTCGGGCCTGCTCAGCGACGAAAGCAGCCTTGAACCTCTTGACGGTCTGCTCATCGGAATACCATGAATATCTCTGGATCTTTGCCTCAAGGTCGTCGGTCCAGGGACGGGCATTGAATCCCCAGTGGAACAGCAGACGGTGCTTGCATCTGAACCCGAACTCCTCCCGCAGGTAATTGTAGAATGACCTGCCCCCGAATTCCTCGCATTCTTTCCCCCAGTAATTGTCAATCAAGTCGCTGGTGATCATCCCCAGCCACTCCACGACCGCACCATTCTCGGCCACCGCCGCCCCTTCCCCATTGTCAGCGAACGGCAGCACGGAGTACATCTCCCGCACATGGACATTGCCGTTGCCATGCGCATAAGTGCATACGGATGAGCATATGCCTAATAGCATTATACTGAAAATGAAGCAGTCCTTTATGAATTGCTTACTCATCTTCGAATGGGTCTTGCAAACCAGTATTTTTGAATTCTTCTTTGATTTTTAAGATAAGGTCCTCAATATAGACTAATTCTCCTCCTGATACGGTCTCATTCCTGAAACGCATATTTATTAGTTCAATAAATGGATTATTAGACTCAGACCCAAAGAGAGAGCAAACCATCTCCTTTTTTCTTTCTGCTTCATCATGCATACTCTTGTACATCTTACAGTGATATTCAGCCTGCGGATTTAAGTTTTGAATAGCATTATCCATATTTACTCCCAATGAAGTTTTGGACAATTAATGTTTTTCTGAACACCCTTTACTGAGCCTGTCCATGTCCAAGTATTATTAAAACTAAAGTATGAAGCATAATCTGAATAGCAAGAGCGCAAGAAATCCGTAATGTCACTACAAGAGGTATTGCAGTTTGTTAATCGGCTATTCTTATCCGCATAAATTGTTGCACAGTCTTTCGCCCTTAAATCAGAGTCGCCACTTAATCCTCCATAATTTACATGGTTGGACGTGATGGTTGAATAACAAAGCACCTGCTGTTCTGAATAATCAAAGTCAGTAAAGCCTCCGATCCCTCCAATATATTTTGCATTTGAATTATCACATGATAATGATCCTGTCGCATAACTTCCATACACACGGATTCCACCTTGTGCATAGCCATAAATTCCTCCAGAATAATTATCGGTGACTTTCAAAACAACATCTGCTTTACATCCCGTTATTGTAATGTTCCCAGACCCAATTGTGTCGGTATATCCGCCATAGATTCCTGCGACTTTTGAATCACCCGAAAGTGTCCCTCTATAAGAGCAATTTGTTATGTAATCATAATAATTCTGTCCTCCACCACAAATACCTCCAATATATGCTCCGCCGGCAATGTTTGCATCAACATGGCATTTTTCTATCGTCTTTTTATGGGTAGCCCGGCATAAAAAGCCAACGATGCCGCCAACTTTGTTGTTGCCCAATATAACGTTTGAAGAGGAATTAGATATTACTTGAATATTGGAAATTGACATATCATAGTCATTATACTCATATCCCAAATAGCCAATAGCCCCTCCGATGTTACTGTTCCCTAATATCTTCGACTGTGTATTTAAACATATAGTGCAATTTATTATCGATCCTTTCGACCGCAATGTGCCAGCTATGGCACCTATGTTATTTGAGTTACCTGACTGAATATCAACCCCATTTATTGTTAAGGATTTTACTGTCCCTGTAACTTCTGAGAATAGCCCCAGATTATCCTCAGTATGCGTTATTTTCAAATTTGAAATAGTACATCCATTTCCGTCAAATGTGCCACTGAAGTCAAAACCTGGCCAACTAAGATTATTAAGATTGATGTTGTTACACAAAATGAAACATTTATCTGTGTAGTCTTTTATCAGCACCAGTTGAGAGCCAGTTTTAATTTGATATGGGTCAACGCTTGTTCCGGACCCACCTGCAAACGAAGACGCTTTTGTTCCATCCCACTTATCCGTCTTGCCTTCTGCAGTTGTTACTGAAATTTGACTGCTGTAACTCGTTCCCTTGGAGTTTATAGCATATGCACGAACATAATATGTAGTACCCTCAACAAGGCCGGTAACATCACTACTGAAAATGCCTTCGGTTGATATACTGCCATGCGAAGTCTTTGAATCAGATGTTGTGGGATTTTGGGAGGTACTCCAGCAATGACCGTAATCAGTAATGTCGATTCCTCCGGTTGACTTGATCTCTCCTTTGATGATGAAAGAGTTCGTTTGAATATTGGAGGCCTGACCTATTGATACGGTTGGAGCCTCGTAATCTTTTGTCATAAAGGAAACATCATCACCGTAGGCTGTTCCTTCTGAATTAGTAGCATATGCTCGAATGTAGTATTTAGTTCCGGGAGACAATGACGACACATAACTACTGAAGTCGTTGGCTGATGTTGTTTCACCAAGGCTTGAATAATCGCAATTAGAGAGTGTTGGATGCGGAGATGTACTCCAAACGTGACCATGGTCAATAATTCTAACCACATTGCCCATTGAAATAATCCTGCCAGTCAAAGAAGCAGATGTCGCTGTTATGTTGTCAGCAGAAATTGTAGAAACTGTTGGTATCGTTGGCTCCGCACTTGTTGTAAAAGATAGGGTCTGAGCACTATATGACAAGCCTTCTGTGTTTTCAGCATAAGCTCTGACATAGTACTTTGTTTCTGACTCAAGTCCCGAAATTGTGCATTCATACGCCTTCGCCCCTGTGCAGTCGCCGAGATTGGTGAATTTGTCTTCAACAGTAGGGTTGGATGATCTTGACCAGCACACCCCATATCTCGTAACCTTAGCACTGCCTGTTGACTTGAGAGTCGCCTTCACAATTGCTTCGTGTGCCGCAATTGAATTCACATCTTCTATACTTACGGAAGGTTTCTCTTTCTGTGCCACCTTCATCTTTACGGGTATGGAGATATCTTCTCCTTCAACTTGTAGTATTAGGTTTCCATCGTACTCTCCCACACTAAGCCCTGATCTTGAAACAATTACATTGAATGAATCAGTTGTTGTGACACTTCCGCTTGATTTGCTTACTGAAAGCCAACTATTGGACGTTGTTATGGTGTACTTCAATGTTTTACCAGATGGATTAGCCATTGATACGCCAATGGAAGATTCTACTGCACCAAAATCAAGAGACGACGGAGTTAAAGTCAAATCAATAGGAGTGACAGACATCGACACTGCAATAGTGGCATTACCAACATTTGATGATACAACAATGTTCTCGTTATAGTTACCCTTCTCCCTACCATTCCTATTAACTGTTGCAACTACCGTAACTGATTGTGACGGCAAAACAGTACCACTTACAGGAGAGCAACTCAGCCAATCAACATTTTCAGAGACTTTCCACTCTAGGTTTCCTTCTCCTAAGTTTGAGATTGTGAAAGACATAGTATTTGTAGCACTCCCAAACCCAAGCTGTGCTTCTGAGACTGACATAACTGCGGCAAGGGCCTTTAGTGTCATCTGTACATTCTGCCCTTTCCCAGCAACAACAGAGACATTAGTAGAAGCATCTTCATACCCAGACTTCTTGAAGGACAATGTGTAGTTACCAGGATCCACACTTTCAAACTCAAATTGCCCGTCACTACCAGTTGTTAATGACTTCCCTCCTGGAGAAATCGAAACCTGACAATTTGAAATTAACTGCCCATCACCATAATCCTTGACAATGCCAGTTATTGAACCTGTTAAATCAACAATATCTTTTGCACATGATATAAAAACTATAATTGATATTATGGTAATAAAATATCGTAAGTGTTTCATAATGTTACATATATTCATATATCAAATCAGCAAATTCAATATGTTTGCGACTTGATTTTTTGTACATATCAAAGAACATTGTGTTGTTTCTAAGCTCATACTCAATAATAAGGTCGTCTAATGTGTATTTATTAGAATCAACATTGAATCCGAGAGATTTGAAATACCCCGCAACTTTTTCTTCCGTCAGGGACTCCATATGAGATTCGTCAAAAGAATCCAACTCAATAGTATATAGTAATTCATCGCAACGAGCATCATTGTTCCAATAGTACTTGTACGAATCTCGAATTGATATCGGTTCATTAAATAATGCAACGGTCTCAATATTCCTTGTACCAATATCGCGCATACAACTATAAATGTATTTTTTCCCCCATGAAATGGCATACTGCCTAAATATGTCATCAACAGAGACTTGTTTATCACCCCATGGTAGCTGTGATGGTTGCAGACCTTCAAAACCAAAAAGTTGCTTCACGGTTAGATTACCATCTTCATCTCGTCTTCCCCAAAGAGGTTCCAGAATATCCTCCACTGAATAGAACTCCGATTTTACATGAGAGTTTGCCACCGTTTCTACTTTTTCAAGATTTTGAATTTCGTAGTAACGTCCTAATACCTCTCCAGAATAGTCTAGCAAGGACACCTTTGTGTCATCTTCCTTAAACCCTATTAGAAGCTGTTTAAATTTTATTGAAAAATAATGTTATGTAGCTGTGCAAATACTTG
>JAKSJH010000031.1 GCA_024398315.1 Bacteroidales bacterium | reverse complement strand
AATAGGGGCAGAGCCCCTAGGCGTGGTAGTCCCAGAGGGACCACAAGAAAACCCGGCGCAAAGCGCCGGGCTTTCTTGTGGTCCCTGCAGGGCATGATCCTGCGACCCACTGATTATGAGTCAGTTGCTCTAACCAACTGAGCTAAGGGACCGAATCTTCCCGAAACCTATCGGAAACGGGAAGGAATATTCAATGTGAGCTGACTTGATTCAGCGCGACATCAGACCTTGATCTCGACCTCGACACCTGAAGGAAGCTCGAGCTTCATGAGAGCATCGACTGTCTTTGCATTGCTGTCGTCGATGTCAAGAAGCCTGCAGTAGGCGTCAAGCTCAAACTGCTCACGGGACTTCTTGTTGACGAAGGTTGAGCGGTTGACAGTGAAGATCTTCTTGTTGGTAGGAAGAGGAATAGGGCCGTTGACCTTGGCGCCTGTTGCCTTCACTGTGTCGACAATCTTTGCTGCAGACTTGTCCACGAGCATGTGGTCGAATGATTTGAGTTTGATTCTAATCTTCTGACTCATATCAATATAACTTAATTACCGTTGTACAAAAATATTACTCGTCATCATCGCTGTTCTTGTAACCGCTCTTCTCGATGACATCCTTGGCCAGGTTGGCAGGAACTTCTGCGTAGTGGTCGAATGTCATTGTGCTTGTGGCACGACCTGAAGAAAGGGTACGGAGAACTGTGACATAACCGAACTGCTCAGCGAGCGGAACGAATGCTCTGACAATCCTTGCACCGTTGGCGGTTGAATCCATGGCCTGGATCTGGCCGCGACGACGGTTGAGGTCTCCGACGATGTCTCCCATATAGTCCTCAGGGGTGACAACCTCGAGGGCCATGATAGGCTCGAGAAGGACAGGGTTTGCCTTAGGGCAAGCATGACGGAATGCCATGCGGCCTGCCATTTCGAATGAAAGCTGGTCGGAGTCGACAGGGTGGTAGGAACCATCAAGCACGGTAACCTTCATGGACTGCACCTCGTAGCCGGCAAGGCAACCGTTTGCCATGGCAGACTGGAAGCCCTTCTGGATGCAAGGGATGAATTCCTTAGGGATGTTACCACCCTTGACCTGGTTCTCGAACTGGAGACCTGTCTTGTCTGGATCGGCAGGGCCGATCTCGACGATGATGTCAGCGAACTTACCACGTCCACCGGTCTGCTTCTTGAAGACCTCACGGTGCTGGACAGTACCGTTGATGGCCTCCTTGTAGTTGACCTGAGGAGCGCCCTGGTTGATCTCGACGCCGAACTCACGACGGAGACGGTCGACGATGATGTCAAGGTGAAGCTCACCCATACCGCTGATGACGGTCTGACCGGTTTCATGGTCTGACCTGACAGTGAAGGTAGGGTCCTCTTCAGCAAGCTTGCCGAGAGCAATGCCGAGTTTATCCAAGTCGCCTTGGGTCTTAGGCTCGACAGCGATACCGATGACCGGATCCGGGAATTTCATCGACTCGAGGACGATAGGATGCTCTTCACTGCAGATCGTGTCTCCGGTACGGAGATCTTTGAAACCAACTGCTGCACAGATGTCACCTGCATCCACGAACTCGATAGGATTCTGATGGTTGGAGTGCATCTGGTACAGACGAGCGATTCTTTCTTTTTTGCCCGTACGGACATTGTAGACATATGAACCTGCGTCCACTCTTCCGGAATAGACCCTCATGAATGCGAGACGGCCCACAAATGGATCGGTCGCAATCTTGAAGACGAGAGCACAGAACGGCTCTTCGGAAGATGCCTTGAAGGAAACCTCCTCGTCGGTCTTAGGATTGGTTCCGGTAACAACACCCTTGTCAAGCGGAGAAGGAAGGTAACGCATGACTGAGTCGAGAAGGAACTGGACACCCTTGTTCTTGAATGAAGAACCGCAGGTGGCCGGAACGATCTGCATTGAGATCGTACCCTTGCGGAGAGCCGCGATGATTTCCTCGTCAGTGATTGACTCGGCATCCTCGAAGAACTTCTCCATGAGAGCCTCGTCGCATTCGGCCGCAGCCTCGACGAGTTTGTCCCTCCACATCTCGACGTCACCTACCATGTCTTCAGGAACATCCTGAATCTCATAGTTGACGAGGTCGTCTGTGTTGTTGTAGACATAAGCTTTTCTTGAGATCAGGTCGACGATGCCGCGGAACTTGTCCTCTGAGCCGATTGGAAGGCTGAGCGGAACGGCATGGGCTCCGAGCTTGGTGTTCATCTCCTCGACGCAAGCAAGGAAGTCAGCACCGACTCGGTCCATCTTGTTCACATAGGCGATCTTCGGAACGCCATACTTGTCTGCCTGGCGCCAGACAGTCTCGGACTGAGGCTGCACGCGGCCGACTGCGCAGAAAGTGGCGATTGTTCCGTCAAGGACACGGAGTGAACGCTCCACCTCGACGGTAAAGTCAACGTGACCCGGAGTGTCGATGAGGTTGATCTGATAGACATTCCCCTCATAATGCCAGAATGCGGTGGTTGCAGCGGAAGTGATGGTGATACCTCTCTCCTGCTCCTGGACCATCCAGTCCATCGTGGCTGCTCCATCATGCACCTCACCGATCTTGTGAGTCTTACCGGTGTAGTACAGGATACGCTCGGACGTAGTTGTCTTTCCGGCATCGATGTGAGCCATGATGCCGATGTTGCGTGTGAATTTAAGATCTCTCTTTGCTGCCATTGTCAATCAATTAGAAACGGAAGTGAGCGAAGGCCTTGTTAGCCTCGGCCATCTTGTGCATATCCTCTTTTCTCTTGAATGCACCACCTTCGTTGTTGTAGGCAGCTACGATCTCTGCACACAATTTTTCTGCCATGGAGTGGCCGGAGCGCTTACGCGCGAAGTTGATGAGGTTCTTCATTGAAAGGGAGACCTTTCTTTCCGGACGCAACTCTGTAGGCACCTGGAAGTTGGCTCCACCTACACGACGTGACTTGACCTCGATCTGAGGGGTTACGTTTTCGAGCGCCTTCCTCCAGATATCCAGAGGAGCCTTGTCAGAATCCTTCATCTTCTCGCCTACCATGTCAATGGCATCGTAAAAAATTGAATACGCGATACTCTTCTTCCCCTGCAACATAAGATTGTTCACGAAACGAGTCACCTCAATGTCGTGGAACTTAGGATCAGGAAGTAGAATCCTCTTTTTAGGCTTCGATTTTCTCATTGTGAGTAAAAATTAAAGGTGAATAAAACACGGACTACTTAGATTTCTTTGGTCTCTTGGCGCCGTAGAGTGAACGGGACTGGGTCCTTCCTTCTACGCCAGCTGTATCCAAAGCTCCTCTAAGGATGTGGTAACGCACACCAGGAAGGTCCTTCACACGACCACCACGAACGAGCACGATGCTGTGTTCCTGAAGGTTGTGACCCTCTCCTGGGATGTAGGCATTGACCTCTTTAGAGTTGGTAAGGCGTACCCTGGCGACCTTTCTCATTGCTGAGTTAGGCTTCTTAGGAGTCGTCGTGTAGACACGAAGACAAACGCCCCTCTTCTGAGGACATGCATCCAACGCACGAGACTTGCTCTGTGAAGCAATGCTCTCACGTCCTTTGCGGACTAACTGCTGAATAGTAGGCATAAATGATTGTAAATCTGTAATTTATGTTTCTTCCCATAAAAATGGGACTGCAAATATACGCATTTTTCCCCAAACGGCAATGGATGGAGGTCCAAAAACTAATGGACGCTGACAACCAGACCCGGTCCTGCAACCTGCAGAAGATGCACCATGACCGGTTCGTCGAGTGCCACACAACCGGAGGTGTAAGGCTTCGAACTCTTGCAGTGGATGTAGATGTTGCTGCCTTTTCCGAATATGCACTCAGAGTTGTAAGTGGTTGTCAGACCGTAGTTGTAGGCCGGGACACAGTCGATGATGTGCTCTCCGGTGCAGACATGGTGGACGACGGCTGTGTCTATCATCTGGTTGTAATATTCCTCATCCTCGCATCCGTAGATGCTGTCAGTGGCAAGGATGTAAGGAAGGCTCGTGCCGGGGTTGGGCTTGATTCCGAATGCGGTACCGATGCCCATCTCTCCGGTCGGGGTCTTCATGTCCCCCTCCCTTTCCTTTCCGATTCCGTCACGGCCGACCTCCGCCTCGCAGGAGTCGACAAGATTCCAGCGACGGCCTTCTTTGACATAGAGCTCAGCGTCAGCGAGACTCCCTCCCTTGTACTTTACAAGAAGGATCTGACCTACTTCAGGCTTTGCTGAATATTCCTTCAGAATGCTGTCCCATGGTTCACCCTGGGAGTTGGAATTGCAGGAAGACATAGATGCTGTCAGGACCGCTGCCATGATAAAATATGCTAAGTTTTTGATCTTCATTTGTTTCTATTTCATAAATGCGAAGAAAACTGCCATAATGATGCAGCAGAAAGCAGCAAGATGATTCCAGTGAAGAGGCTGTCCTTTGAAAAACAGGGTGACGATCACTGAGAAGATGATGAGAGAGATGGCTTCTTGGATGACCTTAAGCTGAACCAGATTGAAAGGTCCTCCGTTCTCCTGAAAACCGATACGGTTGGCAGGGACCATGACGCAATATTCAAAGAATGCCAGACCCCATGAAAAGAGAATGACCAGGATCAGAGGCCAGCTGGTGGAGATCTTCATCTCCTGAAGCTTGAGATGACCGTACCAGGCGAAAGTCATGAACACGTTGGAGACAATCAGCAGGAGGATTGTGCACAAACCTTTCATTGCGGAATATGTTAATGAATATGTTTATATATAATAAAAGGTGACCACGGCCGTCATGACTATGGTCACCTTTGTTCAGTTCATTTCAGAATTACTTCTTTGAGGTCTTTGCGACAGCCTTCTTCGCTGCGGCCTTCTCCTCTGCCTTGATGGTGGCGTCGTACATGACAGGGGTACCGATGAAGATGGAAGCATAGGTTCCGATCACGATACCGAGGATCAATGCGACTGCGAGACCCCTGATGGACTCACCGCCCCAGATTGCGATGGCGATCATGGTGACGAGAGTGGAAACAGAGGTGTTGACCGTACGGGTGAGGGTGGCGTTGAGAGCAAGGTTCGTGTTGGTCTTGATGTCAACGTTAGGATGGTCGTTCTTGTACTCACGGATACGGTCGAAGATGACCACGTTGTCGTTGATGGCGTAACCGATGATCGTCAGGATAGCGGCGATGAAGGTCTGGTCGACGTCAAGGTTGAACGGCAGGATACCCGAGAAGAGGGAGAAGAAGCCGATGATGATGATGGCTGTGTGCGCGAGGGAGACAACTCCACCGAGACCCCATGCCCAACCCTTGAATCGGATGGCGATGTAGGCGAAGATCACGATGAGTGCAAGGATGACGGCGATGATGGCGTCACGCTTGATGTCGTTCGCGATGGTAGGACCGACCTTGTCGGATGATATGATACCATTAGGGTTGTCGAGAGTTGACTTGAACTCGTCGAGTGTGATCTTGGTTGCGTAGAACTGTCCGAGAGCGTTGAAGAGCTTGGTCTCGACCTCTGCGTCGACATCGCTGGACTCATCCTCGTTCTTGTACTGGGTGGTGATCTTCATCTGGCTCTCACCACCGAACTGCTTGACCTCGACTGCACCGTCGAACTCTGCGATGGTAGCCTCGCGGACCTGCTCAGCGGTCACAGGCTGGTCGAAGCGGACGACATAGGTACGGCCACCGGTGAAGTCGACACCGTAGGTGAAGCCCTTGGTGAAGATGGACACGATGGAGATGAGGATCAGTGCGCCGGAAACAATGTAGGAGACCTTGCGGGCGCTGATGAAATCGAAGTGGGTGTTCTTGAGGAAGTTCTTGGTGAACCTGTTCTCGAAGGTGACGTTCTTGCCCTTGGACACGCGGTCATCGAAGATGAGCCTGGTGACGAAGATGGAGGTGAGAACGGAGGTGATGATACCGATGATCAAAGTGGTGGCGAATCCCTGGACAGGGCCGGAACCGAAGATGAAGAGAACGATACCGGTGAGGAGTGTGGTCACCTGGCCGTCGATGATGGCCGAGTAAGCGTTGGAGTAACCGTCGGCGATGGCCTTACCGAGACCCTTGCCAGCGGCAAGCTCCTCTTTGACACGTTCATAGATGATCACGTTCGCATCCACAGCCATACCCATAGTAAGGACGAGACCGGCGATACCAGGCAATGTCAGGACGGCTCCGAATGAAACGAGGACTCCGAAGAGGAGAAGCACGTTGCAGAGAAGAGCGATGTCGGCTGCGACACCGGCGCCCTGATAGAAGAGGATCATGTAGATGAGGACGAGCACGAAGGCGATGATGAATGAGATCATACCCGCTCTGATCGACCTGGCACCGAGAGAAGGACCTACGACCTGCTCCTGGATGATGGTGGCTGGGGCAGGAAGCTTACCTGACTTGAGGACGTTGACAAGGTCGTTCGCCTCATCCGGTGTGAAGTGACCTGTGATTGAAGAGCTTCCTCCGGTGATAGGGCCGTTGACATTAGGATAGGAATAGACCATGCCGTCGAGGGCGATGGCGATCTGCCTGTTGACATTGTCGGTGGTCATTCTTGCCCAGATGTTGGCGCCTTCGGCATTCATGCTCATAGAGACTGAAGGCTCACCGTTCTGGCCGTGCTCGAAGACTGTACGGGCGTCGGTGACGACACCTCCGTCAAGCTTGGCCCTTCCGTCCCTTGAGGTGGCCTTGATGGCGACAAGCTCGAAGATGTTGTCGGAAGCGAGGCGCTCTGACGGGTGGACGGTCCACATAGGCCTGAACTCAGCAGGGAATATCTCAGCGATCTGAGGCATTGCAAGGTACTTGTTGACCTTGGCGGTGTCTATCGCTGAAGAGAAACCGATGCAGGCGTCGTTGCCCTGTGAAGGAGAGAGGACGGCGAAGAGAGGGTTCTGCTTCTTGTAGGCCTCATATTCCTTGTTGTCTTCCTTGTTCTGTGCAAGTTCGGCGGTGAGGAGAGAATCCTCCTCCGCAGCAGCAGGAGCTGCCTCCTCGGCAGGTTCTTCAACCTCAGCCTCGACAGTGTCGGCGTCAGCGAGGATCTCAGCGAGCTTGGCGTTGGCCTCGGCGAGGTAGCCTGCAATCTCCTGGTTGGTGTAGGTCTCCCAGAATTCGAGGGAGGCGGTACCCTGGAGAAGCTTTCTCACACGCTCAGGCTCCTTGACACCAGGAAGCTCGACCAGGATGCGGCCGCTGTTTCCGAGAGTCTGGATGGAAGGCTGGGTCACACCGAAACGGTCGATACGGTTCCTGAGGACATTGTAGGAGTTCTCGACAGCGCTCTTGGCCTCGTCGCGGATCACGTTGATGACATCAGCGTCCGTGGACTCCGGCTTGATCTTGTCCTTCATATCATAGGTACCGAAGACCTGTGCGAGTCTCTGTCCGTTTCCGACTTCCTTCCACGCCTCGGCGAAGAGGGTGATGTAGTCTTCCCTGGAGTTGACGCTGCGCTCCTTGGCAAGAGCGAGGGCCTTGCTGAACTCAGGAGTCGTGTTGTCTCCGGAGATGGCCTTCACAAGATCCTGGAGCTGGACCTGAAGCATGACGTTCATACCTCCCTTGAGGTCAAGACCGAGATTAATCTCCTTGGCCTTGCAGTCCTTGTAGGTGTTCCAGAGGTAAACCTTCTTGTTTGAAATGGAATCAATGTAGACCCTGTTCTGATCTTTGCTGATGGAGTCGAGATAGTACTCCTGTTCAGACACTGGGACCTTTGCGAATGCAGCCTCGCCCTTCATGGCTTCAGCTGCGTTCTCGGCGAATTTCTTTGCCTTGTTTTCCTGGATGGCGGTCACGGCCGTGAACGAAAGCTGCCAGATGGAAGCGATCGCAAACAGGATGGCGACAAGCCTGATCCAACCTTTACTTTGCATAATTAATTGATTATTATTGATTTTTTCTTATTTTTATTCAATTTTTTCCTATTACCGGAAAATAAGGTTACAAAATTAGTATTTTTTTCCGATAAATACATTATCTGCCAAGTATTTCTTATTTTTGCAGACGCATTGGATTGTTTCAGGCAAATGACAGGCAAGATCAGATACAGCATATTCGCAGCCATCGCAGCGATGGCGATGTTCCACATTGACGCCTCCGCCCAGATAAAGGTGGAGAGGTTTCTGGCCAGGGCGGACTCGGCGATGAACGCCTATGACTTCAATTCAGCGGTCGGCTTCTGCCAGAAAGCGATGGAGGTGGCGGACTCGGTGAACCTCAGGAAGATCGAGGAGAAGCTGATGACCGCCCAGAACGGAGTCAGCATGATGGATTTCTGCAGCACTCCGACAGTGGTGTCCCGCAGGGTCTTCCCAGTCAAGGACTTCTTCCTTTTCTACCCGCTTAAGAACAATTCCTGGAGAAAGGCTCCCAACCAGCTGGACTCCCTTGGCGGGGACGGGCTGTCCAGGGCGGTGTACTATCCGGAAGGAGCCACGGAAATCTACTATTCCGCAAAAGACGAAGAAGGGATCAGGAACATCTACAAGACATTCCACAAGGATTCGCTCTGGAGCGTCCCTGCCCTCATCAACGAGCAACTGACAAGTTCCTCGGACGAGATCTACCCTATGGTCTCCCCTGACGGCAAGACACTCACCTTCGCCTCAAGGGGCCTCTACGGAATGGGCGGGTATGACCTGTACCAGTCAACCTGGAACCCGGACACGAAGGACTGGAGCGTGCCTGTGAACATGGGATTCCCGTATTCCTCGCCGGGCGACGACTTCCTGTTCATCAACACCGATGACGGGAAGTACTCCATCTTCGCCTCCAACCGCGAATGCTCGAAGGACAGCGTCTGCGTCTATGTCCTTGAATATGATGTCATGCCCGTACGCTCGGCGATAACAAGCGTCAAGGAGCTCAAGGCCCTCTCCCACCTGCTTCCACAGAACGACCCGACAAGGATGGACAACGGAGCCGCCGTCACTTCCGACGACGCAGCGGACGCCGACACCAAGGTCTACATCGAGAAGATGAAGGAAGTCCGAGTGAAGAGGGATTCGCTCGAGAGGTTCACCAGGGGGCTGGATGCCCTGAGGTCCGAACTGGCCACCGCTCCGGAAGAGAGCAAGGCCGACCTCACCGAGAAGCTGATGGACGCCGAACTTCACCTTCCGAGCCTCAACGACGATCTGAAGAAAGCAGTCGGTGAGCTTCAGGAAATCGAGATGGACTTCCTGATGAAGGGTATAGTCATCGACACCAAGAAGATTCAGACCCAGGTTGACAAGGAGATTGTCGGGGCCGCCTCCGGCTACACTTTCTCCAAGAACAGCTACGGACCGGATTTCACTCTCGCGATGGAGAAGCCGGTCAGGAAATTCGACTATTCGTTCATGATCCTGTCTGAAGGCCGGTTCGCCGAGGACAACGAACTCCCGGAGGGGCTGGTCTACCAGATCCAGATATTCACCCAGGGCAAGAAAGCCCAGGTGAGCGACCTCAAGGGCCTGAGCCCTGTTTTCGAGAAGAAGAACCCGTCAGGCAAGCTGACATATTCAGCTGGAGTGTTCCGTACATATGCCGATGCCCTGGGCAATCTCAACAAAGTCAAGAGCAGAGGTTTCCGTGACGCCATCATCACCGCCTACAACAACGGCAGGGCGCTGCCTGTCAGCAACGCAAGGAAGCTTGAGTCCGAGATAGTGGTGGAGTGCAACGTGGTAATATTCCCCGAAAACGGTCAGTCACTGAAAGAAACCGCCCTGGAAGCGATCCACGGTTCCACCGGGAAGGATCTCCTCAAATCTGTGGAGGATGGGGCGATTGTCTACAAGGTCGGTCCATTCAACGACAGGGACGAGGCGGAAGACCTCGCCGATGCAATCAAGGAAGCCGGGGAGAAAAGTGTCAGGATCGAAACCCTCGACTAGAACTGGAAATAGATGAACGACTGGAGGTCGGAAGTGATGAACTGATAGATCACGAAGACCGCCAGCACGCATACCGCAACCATCACAGGGAGAGGCATCCGAAGGAACCAGATGCGGTAGCGGCGCTTGAATCTCTCCGGCAGCCAGTGAATGATCATTCCGAAGATGAAGACCAGTATCACGTTCTTGTGGTAGACCGCCATGTCCGGAACAAGGCTCAGGTCCCAGTGTCCTCCGATTCTCTCCACCATGTTCTTCGCAGTGTTCCAGGCCTGCTCGTTCGCTTCAGCAGGATCGAGATTGGAGCCGCTCCTGAAGAAAAGGCGGGTGAAGGTTATGAATATGAACGTCATCAGCACCGACCAGGCCGTGTCCAGCCAGCGGAACTCCGCCTTGAAGCGGCACATATGGTAGAGCATGTGCACGACAGCCCCCACAGCGATGATCAGAGTCCAGACGAAGAAGAGGTTGAAGACTGATGCAGGATGCACGACGGCAAGCCAGCGGAAAATGATGCAGATGAGAGTTATCACCAGAGCTCTGACATAGACGTTGCATCTGTGCCAGAAGCGGTAGATGAGCATTCCAAGTCCGTTAAGGCCGCCCCATATCATGAAGTTCCAGCTCGCTCCGTGCCAGAGTCCGCCCAGAAGCATGGTGTCCATCCTGTTGATGTTCGAGATCAGTTCCTTGCGGAGTCCCTTGCAGAATGTGATCAGCACCGAGAGGATGACCGTAAGACATAGAACTGCGCCGAAGACCCACCAGTTCCTCGCGAGAGCGGAGGCGAGGAAACCTATTCCGAGAATTATCGCATAGGACCACACGGTACCGTTGCGGTTGCCTCCGAGAGGAATGTAGAGATAGTCCTGCAGCCACTTGGAAAGGGATATGTGCCACCTTTTCCAGAACTCGCCGGCATTGCGGGCCTTGTAAGGGGAATTGAAGTTCTTGGGAAGGTGGAAGCCCATGAGCATGGCGACTCCTGTGGCGATGTCAGTGTAACCGGAGAAGTCGGCATAGACCTGGAGGGAGTAGCAGAACAGGGCGAGGAGGTTTTCAAATCCGGTGTAGAGAAGAGGATTCTCGAACACCCTGTCACAAAGGTTGACAGCAATGAAATCACTGAGAATCAACTTCTTGGCAAGTCCGTTCAGAATCCAGAACACCGCAAGGCCGAAATGGTGGCGGCTCAGGAAGAACGGCTTGTGGAGCTGAGGGATGAACTCAGTGGCTCTGACGATAGGTCCTGCGACAAGCTGAGGGAAGAAACTCAGATAGAAACCGAAGTCCAGGAAGTTGCGGACCGGCTCGATTCTATCCTTACGGACATCCACGACGTAGCTGATGGCCTGGAAGATGAAGAAGGATATTCCTACAGGAAGGAATATGGATTCTATGCTGAACACAGGTGCCCCGACGATAGAGTTGCCGGCGGAGGCTATCCAGTCGTGGACCTCGAAGCTGGTCCCGGCCAGGTTGTTGATTATGTCAGTTACGAAATAGGCGTACTTGTAGTAGAAGAGGAGAGAGAGGTTGAACACGACGCTCAGCAGCAGGAGAAGCCTCTTCCCGGCTTTTTTCTTGACTTTCGGCATCAGCAGTCCGGCCAGGTAGCAGTACAGCACCACCGAAATCAGAAGCATCAGGAAAAGTCCGCTGGTCTTGTAGTAGAAGAACAGGCTGACTGCGAAAAGAAAGGCGTTGCGCAGGAGGATCCTGTTCTTCATCAGGCTGAGGAAGGCCAGGACAATCGCGAAGAACGCCCAGAAATAGAACTGGGTGAACAGCAGCGGATGAGCCTGGTCGAAAGCGAACAGGTTCTTCACGAAATCCAGAACTACGGTACCCAGGTCACTCATTGCCTTCTCTGCGTTCAAGGTGTTCAGCATACTTCTCCATCAAAGCATTGTACAGGAGGTCTCCAAGCAGGACATAGCCCTCGTCGGTGAAGTGGACCTTGTCCCTGCGGGCAAGCCCGGCGGCCTCCCAGCTTTTCATGGAGCCAAGACCTCCCATTATCTCAAACTGGTCCCAGACCCCAGCGCCAAGTTCTTCAGCAAGGGACATGAAGGCGTGTTCGGCCTTCGGACCGTTCGTATTCACATAGTAGCCGCTTCTCCTGCTGCGGCGGAAACTGTCATTGTTGGTCACGAACAGAAGGGCGCAGTCCGGATTGACTGACCTGACCCTGCGGACCAGGTCCCTGTACCTTTCCTTGAACGTCTCTTCGGAGAAGTCCTTCGAAACCGCATCATTGATGCCGATGGCGAAGATCACGAGATCCGGTCTGACCAGAGCGAGGTCCCTCTCCAGGTCCTGGCATCTTGAATATGCCGTCAGAGCGGCCCCGTTGACACCTGTCCCCGTGACCGTGATTCCCGGACGGTCGTTCTCGAGCAGGATGCCGGTAATCGTGAAAGAACCTTCACGGCCGCAAAGACGGACCGTCGCCGAGTCGGCCGGAGCAGGAAGACGGAACGACCAGCATGAATCCTTCATCTCTGCGTCCAGGGTGTCCCCGCTGTCGGTCAACAGGACAGGTACGAAATCCCCATCGGTGGCGTAGCCCAGCACGCTGAGTTTCTCAAAGCTGTAACTCCGGTCGGACGGCATAGGGTTCCTCGGTGCCATCACCACCCGAACGAAGGCACTTGTATCTGAAGACGTTATGGCCATGCCACAGAGTCCGAGCCGGGCCTGGGGCTCTCTCTGGATGCTCTTGGAGGCCACCCACTCCCCTTCCCTGCGGATCTTGAAGCTGGAAGGATTGTTGGTCTTGGCGGCGGAGAAAGGGAATATCAGTCCGCGTCCGGCGTCGAGGTCCCTGCCCGCACCGGTGAGACTCCCGAGCGAGAGGATATCGTTGCGGAACTCACGGGTCATCGTTCCTCCCTGGACATGGGAACCTCCCGCATGGAGTATATTCACTTTACCTTCGTCCATCAGGCAGACGGAAGCCAGTCTGTCAAAGAACCTTTCGAAAGCCGAACTGTCGCCTTTGAAGACAATCCTGTTCCTGTCCAGAGCAGCGAACTCCAGTTCAGGCACCTCCTTCAAGGCCGGCTGTGCGGAAAGCACGACCGGCAGGAGAAGTGACAGGATTGTGAAGGTCTTCTTGAACATGGCTGCTACAGGAACTGCTTGATGTTGTCCGGGACTTCCGGAATCACCGGATACTGTCCGAACAAAGAATAATAGAGGTCAGGGAAAGTGCCGTTCTCCCAGCTCACAGCAAGCTTCTCTACGTCACGGTCGGCTCCGTTCTTGTCGTAGTGACGCTTCATGTCCACTCCGAAGACGCTGGCCAGCCCCTGCCAGAAACCGGCGGCAAGGCCGCTCTTGTAATCCCTTATCAGGTTGTGCGGAGACTTTCCGGTCTCCCTGTCGATAAGCTTCATCATCAGCTGCCCCTGGCTCACCGTCATGTGCCTGGCGGTCTGCTCATAGGAGACGATTATCCTCTTCTGGAGCTCCGCCACGTATTTCTCTTTCTGTCTGTGGTTCATGTTCTGCTCGGCGAAAGCCCTGTCTGCTTCGATGACAAGCTTGCGGGCCAGTTCGGAATAAGGATAGACCTTTGCGAAATTGGCCACCAGTTTCTTGTACTGACGGAGTTCCTTCCTGGTCTTGGTCTCAATCTTGATTGCCGGTTCAAGGACATCGTAATAGAGCGTGTCACCGTTCTCCACGATGTAGGGCAGTCCGTTCTGGGCGGAAAGATCCATCCAGAAGGCCGGAAGAGCGGACATTATCAGAAGCAGAAGAACCTTTCTCATATTCCCGGAACATTTTGAACAAGAAGAGTGTCAGCCGCGATCGCAGCCTGAAGCGAATCCAGTCTGGAGAAGCACTCATCAATCAGGTCTTCTGAATGATTCTTCCTGAATTCGTAGAAATCGTACAGGTCCAGCAGGGAGCGGCTGAGCGCCGATCCGACCTCCTGGGACCCCCTGGTAGTGAAATGAATATAATCGGGGCCGGCGAGAGAAGGGTTGTGCTAGACACACTGGACCATGGAACCCACTCAACCCATCATTCTGAAAGTGTCCCAGAAAGCGATGCCGTTGTCAAGGCAAGTGGTCCTCAAGGAATCGATCAGGTCAGGGAGAAGCGGCCATGTCACCATACGTCCTCCGACACTCTTGCTCATGTCCGCAGGACCCACGAACAGGAGGATGGCCTGCGGAGCCACTTTGCGGAAATAGTCGAACTGCTTCTCAAGTTCCGTCATGTAACGGGAGATACCCTTGTGCGAGGATATTCCCGGCATCGCGTTGCCACCGAACTCAAGGATGATCATACGATGGCCCGCAAGCGAGAAAAGCCTGCTCATGCTGAGTGTGTCCATGTTGGTGAATATGTTGCCGGAGGAGCCTCGCAAGGCGACATTGTCGACCGTCACACCTGATTCTCCGTCAAGCATGATTCCATAGACATCGCCGTTACCGATGAACTGGAACGATGCCGTCGACACGGAGTCCTCGAATGTCCAGGAACACAGCGAGATGTCCCCTTCAACATTCTCCACAGTGCCGTCCGGCCCGTCTTTGGAGTCATTCAATGCCTTGATCCTGAAAGGAGCCGTGCCTTTGTCAGACTTGAGCATCGAGACCTTCTTGACCCTCCTGGAGAGTGGCTGGCTGTATCTGGTGTTCGCCTCGCGGAACGTGAAACGACCACCTTCGTAGACAGATGCGAACTGCGTCATTATGCCGTAGCGGTGACGAGGATCCCTGTGGGAAAGGCTGTCCGGCATCCTCGAGAAGCGGGACATCCTGCCCGAATGGGACACCGACACCGAAGACGAGGCGATCTTGGGCAGCACCGGGACCATGCCCGGACCGCAGCCGCCGAACCGTTCCTGCAGCTTCTGGCGCAGGACGGACGAGATCCTGTCCATCTCCAGCTGTGAGTCACCGTAGTGCATTATCCTGACGACCCGACCGCGGGCGGAAGCGCTGTCCAACGCAAAGAAAAGAGAGTCAAAGTAATGATAGTTCCCCTCAGGAAGATAGATCCTGTCCGGATCGCTGGTGAGAATCCTGTGGAACAGAGAGACTGAATCTCCGGATTCCGCCATCAGGGACTCCCTCATCTGCTTTTTCAGAAGGATCGAGTCCACGTCGACGGACCTGCGGTTCCCGGCATCCGCCAGTGACTGCTCGAAGGACATGAAGCGAAGAGTCCTTGAACCGCCGACTTTCACTCCCTCAGAAGGAAAGACATACCATATTCCTAAAATGACAAGGAACACGCAAAGGAAGAAGACGAACACACCTGACTGTCTCATCTTTCCTCCCTGTTGCTTGAATATGTCCGATCAGCGATCATCCCTATGCTTCCCTACTTTAGGTACAATCTGCAAAGTTAATTCAAGTTTTGCAGAACATAAAAAAAAAAGAGTGACTGCAAACACACACTACACTGCAGTCACTCTTTAGGAATATGTCAGTTGAAAAACTAATCCTCTTCCTTGTCCTGTGCTTCGTATTCAGCAAGCAGCTTGGTCTGAACGTCTCCAGGGACCGGCTGATAGTCAGCAAATTCCATGGTGAACGATGCGGAACCTGAAGTCAGGGAGCTCAAGGTAGTCGAGTACCTGTAGAGCTCTGCGAGCGGAATGCGTGCCTTGAGGATGGAGAAGCCCTTCTCAGAACCGAGGTCTCCGAGGATACCGCGGCGGTTCTGGATGTCTGACATGACGGCTCCCTGGTACTCGCCAGGAGTCATGACAGAAACATTGTAGATAGGCTCGAGAATCTTAGGACCTGCCTGACGGAAGGCCTCCTTGAAGGCGTTGCGGCCTGCGATGATGAAGGCGATTTCCTTTGAATCGACAGGGTGCATCTTACCGTCATAGACGAAGACGCGGATGTCGCGGGCGTAGGAACCGGTGAGAGGTCCCTCGACCATGCGCTCCTTGATACCCTTGAGGATAGCAGGCATGAAGCTGAGGTCGATGGCGCCACCGACGACGCAGTTGTAGAATTCAAGCTTGCCGCCCCATTCGAGGTCGGTGATGTCGGAAGTCTTGACGTTGAGCTGGGTGTCCTTGCCGTCAATCTTGAACTTGGTGTTGAGCTCTCCCTCTGCAGGGCAGACAAGGAGGTGGACTTCACCGAACTGGCCGGCGCCGCCGGACTGCTTCTTGTGACGGTACTGTGCGGTAGCGACCTTGGTGATGGTCTCGCGGT
>JAKSJH010000030.1 GCA_024398315.1 Bacteroidales bacterium | reverse complement strand
CTGACAATAGTCTACGCCGTCATGGCCGACAAGGACCTGGACGGCATCCTGCCATTCTTCCCGGATGGCGCCAACTGCATATTCACAACCCCTGAGACTTCGCGGGCCCTGCCTGCGGAAGACATCGAAGCCCGCTTCCTGGACTTTTTCAGGAGAGAGGGCCGGACCGCCGGAACCGTCGCCTCCGCATCATGCACGGAAGAGGCGATGGAGATGGCGGCAGCATATTCACAGAAACCCGAGGCCGGAAAGAAGCCTCTGGTCTACATCGGCGGAAGCACCTTCCTGGTGGCTGAAGCAATTGAAAACTTGAACAACAAAAACGGACAAAGATGAAAAGATTCTTCGCCCTCGCCCTGGCAGCCACACTGATCTGCACAGCGGCGCTTACAATGCAATCATTCATGGAAAACGACAAGAAGGTAAAGACAGACAGCCAGGGACATGTCCTGACGGGGCTGTGGAAGAGTTTCGATGATGCAAGTTCAGCCGACAAGCCAAAGACTGCATCCTCCATCCTCGACCAGATCATCACAAAAGCCAGAGAGGACAGGCTCAACTGGGATTTCTACGATGCAGCCACCAGGAAGCTGGACTATGAGACAGGAATGAACTGGAAGGTAAGGGATTCCATCTTCGCTGCCATCAATGAAGCATTTGCAGCCTATGATGAGCCTGTAGTGACTTTCACCCGGATGAGCATGAAGTACCGGAGCGGAAAGGAATATGACCTCCTGTCATACATCAAAGACAATGCTGACAGGCTCAAGGCCGGCAGGAACGAAGGGTTCTATCCTATGGTGGGAAAATACCAGAGCCCTGAATACTACATCCAGGCGATCGGGCTGTCAAGACTGATCATGAACGACTTCGAGTACGCCCTTTGGAAAAGCATCACCGGAAATCTCCGCATCCTTGGTGATTCCAAGACCTCATGGGTGGATGAAGCCGTCGGGCTTCTGACCACAGAGACAGCCGGAAGATACCCTGAAAGCCAGTATCTTGAATTCCTTGTCATCATGGCAGACACTGACCATGAAGCCATGATTGAAAGACTGAAGGAATTCGCCCAGACCAACAAGGGCAGGACGATCCGCCTGCGTGCGTTGTCAGCGCTTGGAAAAAACGAGAAATCCGAACTTGATAGCAGAAACGCATCTTCCGAGGACTTCCAGGCCTTCTACAGAAAATGTCTGGAATGGGAGAATGAAAGGAAAGCGTTCAAATCCGGCGCCGAAGGGGAGATCGCCAGGAACATCACATCCTTCTCCCTACTGATCAAGGAGTTGAAATCTTCACAATTTGGTTTCCACACTCAGAACGATTCTCTGATACTGAGCTTCCGCAACCTCAGTTCCGCCACCATAACCGTCACCGACGAGAAGAGCGGGGCTAAGATTCTTCAGAAGAAGGTTGTCAATCCGGTGAACAGTTTCTACAGATGGGACAAGGTCACTCTGGCCATGCCGGCTTCTGATGATGGAGACTACAGCATCGTATGCAGATGGGGAGCTACAAACAAAGAAGACTACAGCATCCAGAGAAGATCGCTTTCAATTGCGATGAGGGAGGATTCCGAAGGCATGAAATTCTACGTTGCGGACGCCGTGAGCGGCAGGCCTGAAGATACTGTCGACCTTGAACTGTTCCGCAACGGAAAGTCCGTCGCCAAAGTTTCAGGAGTGGCCGTCGACGGATTCACTCCGGTGCCTGAAGGCATCACAAAGGCGCTGAAGAAAGAATCAGCCAGTTTCCTGAAAGCATCCTGCCGCAACGCTTCCGGCCAGTACAGGGAGTCAGAGGATATCCAGTACGGACTGGACTGGAGGATAAGATACAGGAACGAAGACGATTTTTTCGGATGTGGTGACGTGTTCACCGACAAGGCTGCGTTCAACCCGGGAGAGACAGTCAGGTTCAAGGGAGTGTTCTACGAAAGAAGCACCTCTCAGATGAAAGTGTTCCCGGCCGGCAGGAAGGTTACCGCAGGTTTTCTCGACCCTGAAAGCAAGGAGATTGAACATATTGAACTTGAGACCAACGATTTCGGTTCCGTAGCAGGTGAATTCAGGATTCCGGAAGGTCTTAGAAACGGAAGATTCCAGATCCATCTGAGCTGTGACGGTGCCGATGCCTACGGATGGATCCGGGTGGATGAATTCATCCTTCCGTCCTATGAGCTCACCTTCGACTGGGACGACAAGCCATATCTGCCTGGAGACACCGTAGTCATCAGCGGTAAGGTGGCCAGCTACTCAGGACACACGCTCGCAGCAGCCATGGTGACCTATTCATTGACCTCTGACGACGAGACCGTCCAGGAAGGGTCCCTTGAGTTGGATGACAATGGAGCATTCTCTTTCTCCTTCGTGGCTTCGGAAGACGACAGGTTCTACGACGTGACAGTCAAGGTCACGGACGCCACAGGCGAGACCAGGGAGTTCCGCGACGGGGTGTTCATAGCATGGAACGCCTACCTCGAGACGGTGATGGAGGACAGGAGCAAAGGTTCCCTGGATGGAGGTCCTGAACGTAACAATGACTTGAGGATCATGTTTTCAGGAAACGAGAAGGCCCTGAAAATAAACTGCAGGGACAACTACAGGAACGAAAGCAACATACCGGCGCAGGTCACCTACGAGCTGACCGGGCCTTCCGGAGATGTTGTCAGCAGCGGCACAGCCGCTTCCGGTGAAGAGTTCATCCTGAAGTTCGACAGGAGCGGAGAATATGTACTCAAGTCCTCCGTGGAGATCGTCTGCCCGAGCGGCAGGATAATAAAAGCAAGAAACACCACAAGACTCCTTCGTCTGGATGACGATGCCACCACCCTGGACGCTGACTACGAGAATGTGTTCAAGCTTGTCGGTCCTTCAGCCGGGGAGATACTTGAAAACGGGGAAGGAATATGCCTGCAGGTAGGAACGGGCAAGGGTGAATGCTGGATTATCGCCGAACTGTTCGGCGACCACAGGAACCTCATCGAAAGAAGGCTTGTCCACCTTGCCGGCAAACCTGGAGAAGCAGGATCGCTCCAGACTCTTGAATTCGCACCGTCCCCATCCTGGGACACCGGGCTGTACCTTCAGTTGTTCTACTTCAAGAAAAACGGAAGCCTCTCGTTCAACAGGACGTTCAAGGTAAACAGACAGGATTTCACGATTCCGATCTCATTCTCCAGATTCACGGACAAGGTCCTCCCAGGATCAAGGTGCATGTTCTCGTTCGACAGTTCCAGGGATGCAGAGGCGGTGGCCGCCGTTTTCGACAAGAGCAGCGAGGCATTCGCCTCCAACGTATGGAGCAAGGTTTACAGGCCGTCCAGAAGTGTGGAGATAGTCTACATCTCCAGTGAATGCGGCAGGACCCTCGGATTCGGGGCATTGTATGAAGCCGTGTCAGTAGGGTCTGTGATGGATGTCGGAGTCAAATCGGCAAGAAGAAAGATGGCAGCCAGCAATGCCGCTGTCATGATGGACTCCGCTCCGGTTTTTGAAGAAGCGGTCATGAGCGCAGAAACTCCGGCTCCTTCAGCCGGCGTCGGATCCGCAGAACCTGCCAGTATGCCTGTCGCCGTGCGGTCCGATTTCTCTACCTCACTGGCGTTCGAGCCGTTCCTCCGTCCGGACAAGGACGGGAAGTTCTCCTTCGAGTTCCAGACCTCCGACAAGCTTTCGACCTTCGTCGTCCAGGTCTACGCCCACGACAAGGGGATGCGCGACGCCATGCTCCGCCGGGAGATGGTAGTCACAATGCCGGTAAAGGTCAATGTGACCGAGCCGAAGTACCTCTACAGAGGTGACAGATATGTCCTCAACGCGACACTCTCATCGGATTCCGAAGAGGAGATCTCCGGCACTGTCAGTCTCAACCTCCACCCTTCCGCTGACCGGGAAGGGACCAAGGCATATTCAAAGGCATCCAGGAAGGTTGTCATCCCTGCGAAGGGCTCCGTGCCGGTCGAGTTCGAGATTGACACCAAGGACCATGACGAGGTCGGTATCCTGGTATCCTTCATGGACAGCGGGAAGAAATATTCAGACGCAGTCTTCGTCAGTGTCCCTGTCTTCGAGGCAGCCCAGACCATCACTGAGGCCCACTCCGCCGTCCTTCTCGCCGGCAAGGACAAGAACGCTCTCCTCAAGAAGCTTCAGAAGGAATTCACTGGCACGACCCACAAGGGTGCTGAATATTCAGAAAGGGACATCCGCCAGATGGTTCTCGATGCGATTCCGTCCAAGTTCGAGCCGAAGGGCAAGGACGTCATTTCCCTGACCGAGGCGTTCTACGTGAGGAAGGTGGCTGAGAGTCTCGGGGCGACCGTCATCGCAGAGATGTCCGACGAGAAACTGCTGAGCCAGATCTCCGCCTGCAGGAACGCAGATGGTGGCTACGGCTGGTTCCAGGGAATGAAATCCTCGCCGAGCATCACCGCGGTCATCCTCGAGAGAGTCGCCAGTCTGAAGAGGCTGGGGGCCGGCATGGAAGATTTCGGGACAGAAGCCGCCGTCAGATACCTTGACGCCGCCCAGTTCGCCTATGACGAGGATCTGCCGTTCTGGAGAGGATATCTTTCCACCGAACAGTACCTCCACGTACGCTCGCTCTACAGCGACGTTCCGTTCAACCTCACGAAAGGAGTGACTGACAAGAAGATATTCAAGGAGTTCAAGAAATATACCGCCGGCTATCTGGTTCCGTCAGCGTCTGACGGACGCGGCCTGCAGGGACAGATCCTGGCCAAGGCCAGGAGGCTCTCCACCCTTGGCAACCTGCTCGAAACCCCGTCCGGGAAAGACCTTGCAGCCGCCTGGGGCATGAAGTTCGACGCTGCCTCCAGGATGAAGAAATCGCTTGATGCGGACGTGGTGTCGCTCATTGAATATGCCGTCGGACATCCTGACGGAGGCTGGTACTATCCTAATGCCGTCATGCCTTGGAGAGGACTTCTGGAAAGCGAGCTCTACGCTCACACTCTTCTCTGCGGACTAATGTCCGGAGAACTTGCGAAGGGTGTCAGTGCGGGAGCGTCATCTCCTGTACCTGAAGAGATTGCAAACGGAATCAGGCTCTGGATGATGCTTCAGAAAGAGACTCAGAACTGGGATTCCGACCCCGCTTACGTCGATGCCGTCGGTGCAATCCTCGCAGGTGGTGACGAGGTACTGGATACCAAGGTAATAACTCTGACGAAGACCTACCGCAAGCCTTTCAAGGAGATCGCAGCGGCCGGCAACGGCTTCACCATCGAAAGGAAGTTCTTCAGGGAGGTCTCCGGAGAGGGAGAACCGGAGGAGATCGTTCCGGGCACTATGCTGCACGTCGGTGACAAGGTCATCGCCGAGTACCGGATCTGGAGCCAGGAGAACAGAAGCTTCGTGAAGCTCGATGCCTTCCGCGAAGCTGCCTTCAGGCCGGTCGACCAGCTTTCAGGCTACTACGGATGGTGGCTCGTCACATTCAACGGAAGGTTCGACATGGCCCCTCAGGGCTACAGGAACGTCAAGTCGGATGTCACCGAGTACTACTTCGACGTCTATCCTGAAGAGAAGACCACTGTCAAGGAGGAGTTCTTCGTAACTCAGGAAGGAGAGTTCTCCGCGCCTGCCGTCACCATCGAATCCCTCTACGCCCCTCACTACAGGGCCAACGGAGCTTTCCAAGGAACGCTTCAGAGCACGGACATGTAAGAAGCGGTTTTGCCGGTCGCATGGTCGTGCGCATGTCAGGGAATGCTCACGGCCAAGGCCGGAACAGAAAATAATTTTGGAGAATCGAAAAAGAATAGTAACTTTGCACCCGCTTCGAACGAGTGCACGGGAGCTTAGCTCAGTCGGTTCAGAGCGTCTGCCTTACAAGCAGAGGGTCGGGGGTTCGAATCCCTCAGCTCCCACATCAGCATCAGGTCGGCCATCCGGTCGACCTGATGTCGTTTTATCAGATTACAAGCAAACCATGGATCACCAGAAAAAGGGGATCACCAGCAAAAGTGTGTTTGAGACGTTTATGACGGAACACCAGTAAAACAATGTTTCGGCTCATTCCATTGGTTCATCATCCTCGGAGGAACGCTTTGCCCGTAACCTCAAAAATCAGTGCAGGATAAGTGCGCCCTTGAGAAAGGAATATGCCCTGCAGTGCCGTAGAAGGGCGATTCCACCGTTTCTAGTGCCCGTAACGTAAGCGAAAATTGGAGGTTACGGGCAAAAGGATGGCATCGTTGACCCCACCATCGGTACATCTCACCGGCCATATGCTGCATAGATCGATGTTCGGGTGTACCGATGATTTTCCGGTTTACTGAGAAGCTGTTTTGAAATGGTTGACAAAATTTGTTATAGAAGATTTTTGAGGATGAATTTTCTCTCGAAGAAGGAGCATAGCAGTAGCTATGTGACTGATGAAAGAGGAAATTCAGACCAAAAAGATTCATAAGAAATAAAGTTTACCATTTCAAAACAGCTTCTAAGCCGCCTATTGATGTATGTTTGGTTTTGCGATAACTGAGAGAAAGAACCGACAATGGTCTTGGCTTCCTGATATTTGTAATGATTTGCTACCTTTGCTGATTATAGGATATATCATAAACATGAAGAATACTATGACAAGCAACCTTTGGCTGGTCTTCGCGCTGCTCTCGGCGCTGTTCGCTGCCCTGACGTCCATCTTTGCCAAGGTGGGTATAGAGGGAGTCAATTCAAACCTGGCAACAGCACTTCGCACTATTGTGGTGCTTATCATGGCGTGGGGAATGGTGTTCATCACCAAATCGCAGGGCGGAATCGATGCCATCAGCACCAAGAGCTGGGTGTTCCTGATCCTGTCCGGACTCGCTACCGGCGCCTCATGGCTCTGCTATTTCAAGGCTCTGCAGATCGGGGAAGCCTCGAAGGTCGTGCCGGTCGACAAGATGAGCATTGTCATAACCATTATCCTTGCAGTGATCTTTCTTCATGAGACCATCACCGTAAAGAGCGCGATAGGGTGTCTTCTGATAGCTGCCGGCACTCTGCTGATGGTGCTGTAGTCATAGTGAGCAAGTTGGAATTGTGATATGAGTCAGGTATGGATAAGTGCGGCGGGTTTGAGCCTCGCCACAATCATCGGAGCCCTGCTGGGCTTCATCATAAAGGCGCTTCCACACAAATGGAACGATGCCGTACTGGGATATTGCGCGGGAATCATGCTGGCAGCGTCTACCATCGGCCTCATCGTTCCTGCGGCTGAATCGGCCGGGCTCGGCAGGTGGTGGCTGATCCTGATAGGCGTGGTTTGCGGTATGCTGTTCCTTAATCTTCTGGACCTCATCACTCCTCACCTCCATAAGATAACGGGGCTCGATGCGGAGGAGCACAAGAACAATGCTTCGCTCAACCGCGTACTCCTGTTCGTAATGGCAATCGCGCTGCACAAGCTGCCGGAGGGCATAGCCGCCGGTGTGGGCTTCAATGCTGCCGAGACATCCGATGCATGGGCCGTGACTCTTGGTATTGCCCTGCAGAACATCCCGGAGGGAATGGTGGTGATTGCGCCGCTTCTCATCGCGGGAGTGAGCAAGCTGAGAACCTTTGTCATCTCTCTCATCATCGCACTGCTGGAAGTCGTGGGAGTATGGATGGGGTACGGTATAGGCGCCATCTCGGAGGTCCTGCTTCCGGTGATGCTTGCGATGGCCGGAGGCGCGATGCTCTATGTCGTCAGCGACGAGATGATTCCTGAGACTCATGCTCACGGATTCCAGAAGACTGCCACCTACGCGCTTATCCTGGGTTTCGTGACCCTGGTGTTCCTTGAAATGGCCTTTTGATGGACAGAATTATATAGTGATTTGAATCAGTCAACTAACGGGAAAGTAATATGGAACTGGAAGCAAAAAGGATCAATCCGGACGACTGGGTTCTGTTCGGAGGAGGCGGGAACGGCATGTCGTACTACCACAGGGAGGATGATTCCCTGGTCCTGAAGATGAACAAGGCATCTTTGCCGGCGGAGCACACCATGCGTGAGTTTCAGCGGTCGAAGTCGCTGTACGAAATGGGAGTCAACTGCCCCAGAGTCATTGACTATGTTTTCGACGGAGAACGCTACGGCCTCATTGTGGAGAGGGTGAAGGACAAGAAGTCGTTCGCCAGGATCATCTCGGAAGATCCTTCGCAGCTGGGACCGCTTGCCAAGGCGTTCGCACGGAATGCAAGACAGCTGCACGAGGTACGATGCGACAACGGTCTGTTCCCGAGTTTCCGCGAGAACTACCTCAAGGAGCTGTCCGAGTGCAAGGCGCTTTCCAGTAAAGAAAAGCAGATTCTCCGGAATGCCCTGGATTCGATGGATAACGCAGATTTCTGCATTCACGGTGACCTGACTCCCGGCAACATCATCAGGGCCGATGGGAAGGACTTCTGGATCGATCTCGGTGAAGTCACCTACGGCGACCCGGACATCGACCTCGGCAACTTGATGTTCGTGTCGGATCACATTCCCAAGAAACTGGTTGACTTCCTCTACCATATCTCAAGGGAGCAGATCCGCGAGTTTTTCGAAATCTACGGGAAGGAATATTTCGGGGAGCGTTGGAGGACACCTGAACTGGATGCCAAGATGCATGACATTCTTCTCATAAAGGCAGGCAGCTCCATCCTGAAGCGTCCGAAATCCGGGATCATCTACAGACCTCTGATCAACGGACACATGTTCAGATATTCATTGAAAAAGAGTATCCTCGACCTTCTGGTAAGGAAAATATGAAACGGGGCATCCGGCGTGTGAAAGAAAAGTTGAACCAAGGCAGGCTCCAGAAGTCTGCTGCAATAGAATAACCAGCCATGAAAGAGACAACCGTAGAAGCGCTCAAGAAAGAGAATGCAATAGATCTCATAGCAAAGCAATGGATGCTCGTCACTGCGGGCACCAGGGAGTCATACAACACCATGACCGCCAACTGGGGCGGCGTCGGATACATCTGGCACAGGAACGTAGCGTTCGTGTTCGTCAGGCCCGAAAGGTACACCCATGACTTCATGGAGCGGGAAGACATATTCACACTGTCCTTCTATCCCGAGGAGTACCGGGAGGCCCTCAGCATCTGCGGCACGAAGTCAGGAAGGGACATCGACAAGGCGGCTGCGACAGGGCTTGTCCCTGAGGAGCTTCCTTCCGGAGCAATGACCTTCTCCCAGGCGCGGCTGACCCTCCAGTGCCGCAAGCTCTTCAAGTCGGAAATGAAGGATGCAGACTTCATTGAAAGGTCCATCGTCGACAGGTGGTACGGCGAGAACGGCGGGTTCCACACAGTGTATGTCGCGGAGATCGAAAAGGTTTATGTCAATGGAGACGATTGAAAGGTTCGGATCCCTTAGCTCCCACAAGACAATGACACCCACATCGTGGCAGCTGTCACCAACCACTTTTGTTCGAAATTTGAATATTGTTAATTAATTTTGAGTTTGGAGTGCGTTGCACTTCAAAATAGAATTCACGAAACTAGAAACAGTTCTTAAGAAGTGATGGATATGAAACATTTCAAGAAGCAGGGTCCTTTCCCCCGATTGGTTGAACCCATGGGGTATTGTATAGCATCTGACAGAATCACATTTGACGGAGAGCCTGTAGGTTATATGTACAGAGACGAACCGGACAACATTCAGGACAGTGGTTGGCGCTTTCTATCAGGAACAGAAAGTCAAGAATACCTGGACGATCCCAATAATTTGAAAATATACGACGTCAACACTATAGCAAATTTTGATAAGGATATTATTAAGTTCCTGGATTCACCGGCAGGAAGTGCTTTCGAGAGGGATGACACCGGTTTGGTACCAAGTTTACCACCATTCGAAGAAGATTCCTGATCATATTTGTCACAACGCTCCAGCAAAAGGTCTTTTCTGCGGATTAGAAGTGCAGGGAAGGTCATTCTGCTCCTAGATTACCGGATTGCGGCAAAAAGATGTATCTTTGCAGGGTAATCGCGCGAATCATAAGGTAATGGTCGGCATATTCGATTCAGGATCGGGCGGGTTGTCCGTGCTCAGAGAGGCGCTGAAGCTTCTCCCGCAGGAAAAGTATGTCTACTTCTCCGACAACGCTTTCTGCCCCTATGGCGACAAGGATCCCGAATTCATCAAGAACCGCTGCCGAACCATCACGGAACTGCTCCTGAGCAAAGGGGCCGGCATCATCGTAGTAGCCTGCAACACCGCCACCGGAGCGGCGATCGCCACCCTGCGCGAAGAGTATCCCGTCAAGTTCATCGGTATGGAGCCTGCCGTCAAGCCGGCGGCGCTCTCATCGAAGACAGGGGTCATCGGCGTCCTAGCCACCGCAGGCACCCTCAAGGCCTCCAAATATCTCAACACCAAGGGATTCTACGAAGAAGACACAAAGATTGTGGAACATGTCGGGAAGGGTTTCGTCGAACTTGTCGAAAACGGTATCCTGGACGGCCCCCAGGCCGAAAGGACAGTGCGCCAAAGCGTCCAGCCGCTCCTTGACGCAGGAGTCGACAGAATCGTCCTGGGCTGCACCCATTACCCGTTCCTGCGGAAGGTCATCGAAAGAATCGCAGGACCGGACGTGCAGGTAATCGACCCGGCTCCGGCCGTGGCGAGGCACCTTGCGGAAGTAATGGCAGAAGAAGGCCTGCTCTCCCCTGCTGTCCCAGGCGCAAAGCCGGACATAGAACTTGTCACATCCGGTCCAGAAGACTCCGCAAGAAAGCTTCTCGACCTCATCATGAACGAATAACAAATCATTTCATTGAATATGCTCGACTACTCTTACTGCTCGGACAAGTACCAGTACACAATGGGAAAGTCTTTCTTTGAAACAGGAAGGAAAGACGACATCGCAGTCTTCAACCTCTTCTACCGCGTCGCCCCGGAAAACAACAACTGGGCTGTCGTGAGCGGCACCGAAGAAGTCATCGAATGCATCCTGAACCTGGGCAAGGCCACTCCGGATTTCTACGAGAAGTTCCTCCCGGGCGATGAATATGCCGAATTCCGCAAGTTCCTGTCCACCATGAAGTTCACCGGCAATGTCCACGCAATGAGAGAGGGCGAGATAGTGTTCCCCAACGAACCTGTCGTGATCGTAGAGGCTCCTCTGATCGAAGCCCAGGTGCTGGAGACTCCTCTTCTCTGCATAATGAACCACCAGATGGCCGTCGCCACCAAAGCTTCCAGAGTCTGCAGAGCCACTGACCATCCGGTCAGCGAGTTCGGATCCCGACGCGCCCACGGCCCATGGGCAGCCACGTACGGAGCCAAGGCCGCCATCATCGCAGGCTGCGCAAGTTCTTCGAACATACTCACCGGAGTGATGAACGGAGTGCCTTCGACCGGCACGATGGCCCACAGTTTCATCACCTCCTACGGCAGCACCGTCGAGGGCGAGCACAAGGCATTCACTGACTACATCAAGACCCACAAGGGTGAGAACCTCATCCTTCTCATCGACACCTACGACACACTCAAGTGCGGCATCCTCAACGCAATCCGTTCCTTCAAGGAGCAGGGCATCGACGACTCCTACCCTGGCGGCTACGGAGTGCGCCTCGACAGTGGCGACCTCGCCTACCTGTCGATCAAAGTCAGGAAGATCCTCGACGCCCACGGGATGAAACGCTGCAAGATATTCGCAACCAATTCTCTTGATGAATATCTGATCACGGACCTTGAGCGCCAGGGTGCGAAGATCGACTCCTACGGTGTCGGCGATGCAATCGCGACCAGCAAGGCGGCTCCGTGCTTCGGCAATGTCTACAAGCTCGTCCAGATTGCCGGCCAGCCTGTCCTGAAACGCTCGGAAGACAGTATCAAGCTCATCAACCCAGGTTTCCAGATCACCTACAGGATCACGAAGAGCGACCCTGACCACGGGGAGATATTCAAGGCCGACGTCACCTGCCTGCGCGGGGACAGCCTCTCGAAGAAGATCGAGGCCGGAGAGGAGTTCACGATCAACGACGAGCGCGACCGCTACAAGTACAAGACCTTCGAGGCTGGCACATATTCATGGAAACCTCTGCAGCTGCAGGTCATCAAGGACGGCGAAAGGTGCGGCGAGAGGCACACCCTCCTGGAGAAGAAGGCCTACTACGACGACACGCTTGCCCATTTCAGCCCGTCGGAAAGGCGTCTGATCAACCCTCACTACTTCAAGGTCGACATCTCCGAGGACCTCTACCAGCTGAAGATCTCGATCCTCGACACCCTCAACAAGGAGATCGCCGCCTTCAGCATCGACTGACAGCCATCCCGATGAGAAGCGTTTCCCAACACCCTGATAACAGACTCACGAACATTGCAACAATGAAAAAGTCAATCATAAGAATCGCCTCATTACTCCTTACGGTAATCCTTGCCTTCAGTTGCTACGTGCCGGTGGAAGACTATGTCGTCCTCAGCGAAAACAGTCCGAAAAACGTGGACACATCAGCCGAGAACCAGACGTTCACATGCAGTTTCAGCACCAGCAAGTACTGGGAGACCATCATCTCCCCTGAAGATGCGAATTGGCTGAGCACCGAGCCATCGTCCGGGATTGTCGGGTCAGGACGTATACTCATCAGCCTCACGGCCAACTGGGGGGAAAGCAGCAGGACCGGGACTGTGAAGATAGTCGCGGGTGACGCTGTCGAAACGATAACCGTGACTCAAAGAAACTTTAATTGATCATGAAGAAGTTTTTCATCATCCTGGCCATGGCAGCAGCATCCATCCACCTCGCAGCCCAGGAGGACGGACAGACCTGCTCAGTCACAATCAAATCCGACCAGTTCAGGTCCAATGTCGCCCCTGACGGGTTCAGCATCTACATGATCGACAAGAAGACCGGCGCCACCTGGAAGGAAGGGTATGAATATTTCAACCACACTGACACGACGTTCTTCCTCCCCGCCGGACTATACGGAATCGAACTGAGAAGGTACAGCAACGGCAGCGTGATAGGCCGCGACAGGAACTTCCTGCTGAAGAAATCAGAGAAAAGAGAAGACCTGGCCTACCGGGGGGTCATCGAAGTCTCCCCCGGAAGTGACAACACATACTATCTGAAATCATATTCAGAGAACCTCAACTTCGCCCTCCTGAGCGCCAGTTACAACCTCATGTCGCCGAAGATGCAGTACGGGAAACTAGCTTCCGCAGACCTGTTCAAGATAGGACTTTTCAGCGGCTACACGACATCACTGATCAAGGCGCACTGCATCCAGGCCAGCCAGCTCAAGAGTCCGAGCACCAAGGAACATTACTTCACTGGCAGCCTCCTTTTCCTCAACGGCGAATACCGTGTCGGAGGGGCCATCGACAAATCACTGGATGCCTGCTTCCTCTTCGGGTACTCGATCACGCCTGAATTGAGGAGATGGATCTACATGACGCAGAACGTGCCGGCTTTCGACCATGTGGACGAGAAAGAAATGTTTTTCGGAGCCGAAATCTCCACCAGGATTCCGACTGCCAACATCAGCTTCAGGGCGGGTTACAGGATTGAAAGAGGCAATCTCAACATCTTCGATGAAAAGTTGCAGAAGTACACTGTCATCCCATTCGACGGAAGCGGCGTGATTGCAACGGTGACGATAGCCCTCGGAGACCGCAACTCCAAGGGTTTCAACATCAAGAGAGTCTATTTCAAATAGCCGTCTCAGGACCTGGCCTTGCTCTTCTTGAGCCAGTGCTCGGTCAGCCAGGCACGGACAGGGATGTCGTACACCTTGTAGAACGCCCAGGCCATGGCGATGGCGAAGAATACTACGGCGACAAACACGAATACATGCATCCAGAGAGCCGCGTCGGCATGACCGGCCACCCATGCCTTCTGCAGATGTGCCAGAGGGTAGTGGGTGATGTACAGCGGGTAGGAGATTTCTCCCAGGAACCGGCATATTCTCTGACTGCGGACGCTTTTTATCTCGCTGCCGGCGCCTGCGAGAACAAGCAGAGGGAAGATGATGAGGATCGCCACCGACTGGTAGATTCCGTCAGCGAGACAGTTCCTGCCGTTGATGAGCGGCACACTGAATATCACTACAAGAGCGAGGGCACACCACCAGAAGCCACCTTTCAGGCTGATCGGACTTCCGCTCGGGCAGGAAAGACTCATGCGGGAAGGGAGAATCCTTGAGATGAGAAGACCGCAGATGAACGGATAGAGCAGCCTTGAGAAGGCAATGAATATCTGGTAGCCCGAGAAGTTCCATCCCCCGATCACATCGAACTTGCCGTCCGGAAGGATGCCGAACACATCCAGGTCCAGGGTCATGTTCAAGGTCAGGAATGCAGTCAGGACACAGAGGACGCCGAGGGCGACCTTAGGCAGTTTCCTGAATATGAGAGCATAGAGGATGTTCCCGAAATATTCGTAGGTAAGGGTCCAGTTCGGGCCGTTCAGAGGGTTGCTCTCCCAGCAGCCCCGGATGTCCATCCCCGGGGTGACCGGAATCATCAGGACACCCATCAGCACGCAGAAGAAGAACTTCCAGGCAGATGCCTCCCTGATCATCGGGAATGCGGCGTCCTGGAAGAAGAACAGGGCCGCTCCGACCAGGGTGCCCATGACGGCAAGAGGATGCAGGCGGACAAGACGGCGCTTGAAGAAGCCCCAGGTCGTCATCTTCCCCCAGCGGTCGTCGTAGGCGTAGCCGATGACGAAACCGGACAGGACGAAGAAGAAGTCCACGGCAAGATAGCCGTGATGGAAGACCTGCTTCCCGAGCATCGGGAAATAGGTCTCGAACAGATGGTACATGATGACGACGAGTGCGGCGACACCGCGCAGACCGTCAAGGATCTCGTAACGAGGTTTCGACTCCAGATAAGTGTCCTTTCCCATCAGTTCTCCTGCTCCTCTATGGATTCGCGGACAGAGCGGAGATAGGCTCTGCACTTCTCGATAAGTTCCTTCGAACGCTTCACAAGGTCGCCGATGTCGTCGAGGCTGGTCTGCGGGTCCTCAACTTTCGCAGCTATCTGCTCCAGTTCAGCAACAGCCTTGCTGTAATCGAATTTTTCTTCAGTTGTGTTCATATCTCAAGTTGATGTTATTTTTCGATAATCCGTTCAATGACAAGTGATTCTCACTACTGTTATTCCGTTCGCAGGAACGGAGTATGATGTTGATGCCGTGGCCGTGACGTTCCCCCATGCATCACACAGAAAGGCTTCAGCCCCAGTGGACGGAACAAGTTCCACAGTCTGGTCATCGTCCGCCACAGAATGGAGGAATACAAGGTAACCGTCTTCAAGGAAGCGCACACAGGACACACTGACTTCAGGACCGGATTCAAGTCTGAACGGAGCCTGGATCGCAAAATCTTCCGGCACAGGGCTGCAGATGAGTTTCCGGCTTGCGGACTGTGCAAAACGGACTGACTGAGCGGCATCCATGCGTCCTTCACGAGGGAGAAGCACATATCTGTAGGTTATCAGTCCTTCCTGACTCAGAGGGAAATTGGTGAACCAATGATTGTTCAAGGCCCAGAACCAGATTGTCGGCACCCTTGGAGTGGAAGTAATCCAATTGGAGCCCAATTCCAGAGTGTTGGCAGTCATGTCTCCGACCTCGAATACAGGAGAATTGAGGGCACAGATCGTCACATTAGAATCAGAATCAGAGACATTCACCCATCTCTGCATCGTTATCCAGTTACGATTGCCTTCAGGCCACTGATCACAGTCAACCCTGGCGACACCCCATGGCACATCCATGGTCACATAGAAATCATTGTCCATGTTGAACGAAAAGCCGAAATGGACCCCTTCCTTGTCAGTTGTTGCAATCTTGTCTATCTCATTCTCAACCAGGACCTCATCTGATCCATCAAAAAGTGTCAGCCTCCTCACGAGAGAATTGCCTCCGTCTGCCTTGGAACTGATTTTCAATGTCTTCTGTACAGGACCATACTCTGCCCATTCCAGCTTTACATCATATGGACCGGTCGCAAGGAAGGTAGGCTGTCCGCCTGGAAGATACCGGTAGCTGTCAGCATCGATTCCGGTCTTCTGATTGATGAACTCACGGCCGTGTGCGGCCAGGCTGACGACATTGCCACTATGCTGATCCACAACCAGTCTCACCTTTCCATTGTCCAATACTCCATCCACAGGAGGCACATCCGTCTTTACCGCCTTTGCTTTCCGGAGGAGATCCTTTCTGCATGAAAGAGCCGGAATTGTCCCCGACATGAAAGCCATACTGCCGTCGGACAGGATCTGTGAAGGGATTGTCTCTCCGGTCTCAAAATCAGCGATGCCGGTCGCCCCGCCCAGCAAAGAAGGTTCAACGCTGAC
>JAKSJH010000003.1 GCA_024398315.1 Bacteroidales bacterium | reverse complement strand
ATGGTCTCGCGGTAAGGAACCTTCGGAGCGAAGAGCTCAACATCGACACCATATTCATTGACAAGACGGGTCTTGACAAGGTTGATGTGCTGCTCGCCGTTGCCGGAGAGGATGGTCTGACGAAGCTCCTTGGAGTACTCCACAACGACGGTAGGGTCCTGTGAGGTGATCTTCTTGAGAGCGTCACCGAGCTTCTGCTCCTCCTGCTGGACCTTGGCCTTGATGGCGCAGCGGTACTTAGGTGCAGGGTAGACTATCTTTTCGTTGACGATTCCGCTGCCGACCGCTGAAAGGGTGGTGTTGGACTTGCCGTTCTTGAGCTTGACGACGCAGCCGAAGTCGCCGGCATGGAGGGCCTGGACAGGCTCCTTCTTGCTTCCTGCGACAGCGTAGATGGCTGAGAAGCGCTCCTTGTTGGATGTTTCAGGATCCTCCATGTCGACACCGGAAGTGACGACACCGGACATCACCTTGAAATATGAAACCTCACCGAGGTGGGCCTCAAGGCTGTTCTTGTAGATGAAGAGGCTGGCCGGAGCTGTCTCGTCGACTTCCGGAGCAAGAGCCACGTTCTTGGTGAACTCGAGAAGCCTCTTGACACCGATGTCCTTCTTTGCAGATACGCAGAAGACAGGGCAGACCTCGCAGTTCCTGATACCGAGGGCAAGACCCTTGCGGATGTCATCCTCAGAAAGAGTGCCTTCCTCGAAGAACTTCTCCATGAGGGAGTCGTCGAACTCGGCTGCCTTCTCGATAAGTTCCTGACGGGCGAGCTCGGCCTGGTCGGCGAACTCGGCAGGAATCTCAAGATCCTCGCGGGTACCGTTGGCGTCCTTGAAGTGATAGTACTTCATCATGAGGACGTCGACGAAACCGTCGAAACCCGCACCCGTGGCTGCAGGGAACTGGATGTTGATCAATTTGCTTCCAAGCTCCTCCTTGAGAGCCGCCTGGGTGGCGTCCCAGTCGGCCTTCTCGCCGTCAAGCTGGTTCACAGCGACGATGAGAGGGGTCTTGTACTGCTCGGCGTAACGGATCATGCTGCTGGTACCGACCTCGACGCCCTGCTGGGCGTTGACGACGAGGATACCGTTCTCGCAGACACGGAAACCGGAGATTGCACCGCAGATGAAGTCATCTGAACCCGGAGCATCGATGATGTTGATCTTCTTGCCCATGAACTCCGCATAGAGAGGAGTGGCATAGATCGAACGCTGGTTGGCCTTTTCAAGATCATCGTTGTCAGAGACAGTGTTCTTGTCCTCCACTGTTCCCCTTCGGTCGATGACCTTGCCCTCGTAGAGCATGGCCTCAGACAACGTGGTCTTTCCGGACTTGGTGCTGCCAAGAAGGACCACGTTCCTGATGTCGGTGTTGGAATATTCTTTCATTAGCTAAAAAAAATTATTGATTATCTGTGTTATCAAACATGCAGCCGGAGGATTGCTCCCCACAACCTACAAATCTAATAAAAAATCCAAACAGAGCAAAGAAATGGCCCCATTTAATTACAATTCATTCTGATTCATGGCGGAAAGACCGCCATAAGGAAAGGATTTCCTCGCCTTTCATTCCAATTTCCCGGGCCAGCCTCCTGTCAAGTCTTCCCGGTGGCACTCCCAGTCTCCGGCACAGGCTCCGGAAGTCCGGCGCCCCGTCCATGAGGACCTCTTCTTTCTCCAGCGCTTCGGAGAACGAAGCGTACTTTTCTTCAAATGTCTTTCTGCACATGGCTCTTGTATTTTTTGCAAAAGAGAGGTTTCCAATCCGCAAATGCAACTCAAAGTTGCAACCGCAAGGGGTCCGGACGGAACAATATTTCCGTTTCTTTATGTTTTTATACATTTTTGCAACTTTACATTGCTCTGTGCAACTTATTGTTGCCACAAATCGAATCCGTCTTTCCATACCTTTGTCAATGACCACCGCATTTTCGAAAAGATGGACTACGAGGCAAAGATAAAGCAGAACATCAAGGACAGGAGAGAGAGTCTTGGAGTGACCAGGACAGAGATGGCGCGCCGCCTCGACATCTCCCTCTACGCCTACAGGAAGCTTGAGTCAGGGGACACCAGGATATTCACAAAGTCATTCCGGAACTTCGCCGAACAGACGGACACATCCCCCATCGACCTGGTGAACGGCTACGGAACTTCCGACGAAAAGACCGGGCAGCTTGAGCGGACGATCCAGGAGATGAAGGAACGCCATCTGAAGGAGACAGAAGAACTTCAGAAAAGGATTGAAGACCAGGACAGGCAGATCCGCCTCCTCATCCAGGCGGCCAAGGACAAGGACGACGTTATCGAATCGAACAAGAAACTGATCAGGCAGTACGAAAGAAGGCTGGAAGAGACCGGTTCCGAAGTCTGACGGTTTGTTCCTGAGACAAAAGATAAGTACATTTGCGGTGTGAATGGTCAACAAGACTGACTGAACATGCCGAAAGACATCCATCTGCTACCTTTCATGGAACCTGGCCGCATTGAAGCCGGCTGCGACGAGGCCGGACGCGGCCCCCTCGCCGGACCTGTCTACGCCGCGGCTGTCATTCTCCCTGCGGATTTCCATCACCCGCTCCTCGACGACTCCAAGAAAATGACGGAGAAGAACAGGGATATTCTCAGAGAAGTAATTGAAAAAGAAGCTGTAAGCTGGGCAGTAGAAGAGGTGTCAGCCCACGAGATCGACGAGCTAAACATTCTATGGGCCTCGGTCACAGGGATGCAGAGGGCTGTCCTGAGACTGACTCCGAAGCCGGACTTCCTTCTGATCGACGGCAACCGCTTCAGGCCGTTCGGCACCTACAAGGCGGGATCATACACCACCGTCGTCCACGGCGACGCCACCTACGCCTCCATCGCGGCCGCCTCCGTCCTTGCGAAAACCTTCAGGGACGAAAAGATGCGCCAGCTGGCCAGGGAATTTCCTGAATACGGCTGGGACCGCAACTTCGGCTATCCCACCAAGGAGCACATCCGGGCCATCAAGGAGCATGGCATGACTCCGTACCACAGGCTATCCTTCCACCCGAAGGAACTTGAACCCACATTGTTCTGACAAAACCGATAATGAATATGAAAAAGACAGTTCTTGCCATCGCGGCGGCGATGATGATGACGTTCAGCGCAAGCGCTGACGAGGGCATGTGGCTTCTCCCCCTCCTCCAGCAGCTGAACGCAAACGCCATGAAGGACCTGGGATGCAGGCTCACCCCTGACCAGATCTACAGCATCAACCATTCATCCCTGAAGGATGCCGTGGTGATCTTCGGCGGAGGATGCACCGGCGAGGTCATCTCGGACAAGGGTCTTCTGGTCACCAACCACCACTGCGGCTACAGCAGCATCCAGAAGCTCTCCACCCCGGAGCACAACTATCTTGAAGACGGCTACTGGGCGATGGACAATTCACAGGAGATTCCGGCCCCGGGCCTGTCGGTCACTTTCCTGGTCAGCATGACCGACGTCACGGGAAAGGTCTCGACGGAAGAGGAGATCGGGAATCTTGTCAAGGCCGCGGAAGCAGACAACCCGGGATGCAGGGCCCAGGTCGAGAATTTCTACAACGAGAACGTCCAGTACCTTATAGTCTATAAAGTCTACAATGACATACGTTTTGTCGGAGCCCCTCCGGCATCGATCGGCAAGTTCGGCGGAGAGACCGACAACTGGATGTGGCCGAGGCACACAGGAGACTTCTCGATGTTCAGGATCTACGCCGGCAAGGACAACGAGCCGGCCGCCTACTCCCCGGACAACGTACCTTACAAGCCGGTGCAGTCCCTCAAGATATCTCTAAAGGGTGTCAAGGAAGGCGACTTCACCTTCATCATGGGCTACCCTGGAAGCACCCAGAGGTACCAGACAGAGGCCCAGCTGAACCAGATGATGGACCTCCACGACATCTCCATCGAAGCCAGGACCATCTACCAGGACATTCTCTGGAAATGGATGGAGAAGGATCCGGTCATCCGTCTCCAGTACGCCAACAAATACGCAGGTTCGGCGAACGGCTGGAAGAAGTGGATAGGAGAGAAGAAGGCCTTCGAGGATCTTGGCATCATCGGAAAGGAAAGGGACAAGGAAGCCGGATTCACCAGATGGGTGGACAAGAACAGGAAGCGTACGGAACAGTACGGAACCGCCCTGCAGGACATAGCCGAAGGCGTCGGAGAAATCTCTCAGTCACGCAAGGACATCATGCTTCTGGGAGAGACCCTGTACCATAGCGACATCGTAGGGTTCAGCAACATATTCACAAGCGCCCTCGACCTGTACCTTCAGAACACGAAGGACACCGCAGAAGCCCTCTCCGGCTGCGTTCAGTTGATTGCGGACCGGTACTCCAGCTACTGCGAGCCTCTCGACAGGGAGGTTGCCAAGGCAATGGCCGCACACTATGCAGCCAGGTCAAGGGAGGGTCTGGTTCCGGACATATTCAAGGATGCCGCCGCCAATGGCAGTCTGGACACCTGGTTCGACCAGCTCTATGACAACAGCGTCTTCTCTTCTCTGGAGAAGCTGAAGGCCGCCGCAGAGAAAGGCGATCCTGAGATATTCAGGAACGACCCGGCCAGCCAGCTCAACAAATCCATGAATGACACCTATCTGAAGATGCGCACGGACGACTCCGGAAGCATGGAGAAGATCCGCAGGGGGTCGAAGGCCTACACCGCCGGACTGCTCGAATGGCAGAAGGGCAAGGCGTTCTACCCGGACGCCAACTTCACTATGAGGCTCACCTACGGCAACGTGAAGGCATATTCACCTAAGGACGGTCTTCTCTACAGGTACTACACCACCATCTACGGAGTGATTGAGAAGGAAGATCCGGACAACTACGAGTTCCATGTCCCTGCCAAGCTCAAGGAGCTCTACAGCAAGAAGGACTACGGCCGCTACGCAATGGAGGACGGCAACCTTCCATGCTGCTTCCTGACCAACAACGACATCACCGGTGGCAACTCCGGAAGCCCTGTCCTCAACGCCGACGGCGAACTGATCGGACTTGCGTTCGACGGCAACTGGGAAAGCATGTCAAGCGACGTGATGTTCGAACCGGACCTGCAGAGGTGCATCTGCGTGGACATCCGCTACGTTCTCTTCCTGATGGACAAGTTCGGAGGTGCCGGCTACCTGCTCAAGGAAATGGAAATTCAAAAATAAACGACCATGAATAAAGAAGACATACTGAAGATGCTCACCGAGGTGGTCCATCCGGCCAAGGAGAGCAAGAGCATTGTAGAACTCGGGATGGTAGAAGACATTCAGTTTGATAACGGGAAGGTCATCGTGACCCTGGCTTTCCCGAAGAGGAGGGACCCTCTCACTGAATATCTCGTCGGCAGCACCCGCGCCACTATCATCCGCAACATCCCAGGCATCGAAGCCGAAGTCAAGACAATCGTGAAAGATGAAGCCCCGAAGAAGAAGGCCGGGCTCGACCTCGGGCTGGAAGAAGTTGAAGGCATCAAGCACATCATCGGTGTAGCCTCCGGAAAGGGCGGAGTCGGCAAGTCCACCGTGGCTGTCAACCTGGCGATAGCCCTTGCCCGCCTGGGCTACAGGGTCGGCCTGGCCGACGCCGACATCTACGGTCCGTCCGTGCCGATGATGACCGGCACTGAAGAGGAGATCCCTGCTGCAGAAAGGATTTCGGACGAAAAGGAAGTCATCATTCCAGTCGAGAAATATGGCGTCAAATGGATGTCCATCGGCTATTTCGCCCAGCGCGGGCAGGCTCTCAGCTGGAGAGGTCCGCTGGCATGCCACGCCCTCAAGCAGATGATTCTCCAGGTCCGTTGGGGAGAACTTGACTTCCTTCTCATCGACATGCCTCCGGGAACCGGAGACATCCACATCTCCCTGGTCAACGACATCCCGATGGAAGGAGCCCTGATCGTCACAACACCTCAGAACGTGGCGATCTCCGACGTGGAGAAAGGCGTCAGCATGTTCCGCAACGAAAACATCAACAAGAGAATATTCGGCCTGGTCGAGAACATGGCCTGGTTCACCCCGGAAGAACTTCCGGAGAACCGCTACTACATATTCGGAAAAGGTGGCGGCGAACAGATGGCCGCCAAGTACGGAATTCCGCTTCTCGGTCAGATCCCTCTGGTCCAGAGCATCAGGGAAGGAGGAGACTCCGGGGAGCCGGCAGCCCTGTCCTCTCGCCCTGACGGAGTTGCCTTCGTCACTCTCGCCTCCAGACTTGTGGAAGCTGCTGAGTCCTGAAACACAGGGGACGGTCCTACTCGGTCTTGAGGAAGGCCAGCCCGGCTTTCATTCCGTCATGGCTCTCTGTCAGATTGGACAGACCCATGACGGAATTTGCGTTGATCCCTCCCAGAAGTCCGGCAACCTTCGCGACACCGGCGATCCTGGAAGCGTCGAAGGTCATCGCCATCTGCTGGTCCTCGACGGACAGATAGGCCGCAGGAAGGGCCACGGGGCCGACTTTCAGGACCAGTTTGCCTGTTGCGTCGTCGTACGAATACGACCCGTTGAGGGACTTGCCGGCAATGGTGCAGACGGCAGTGTTGTCTTCCTTGAGAGTCAGCTGCAACTTGCCGAACTCAAGACCGATTGTCTCGAGGATCGGTGTGAATTCGTCCGTGAGGTTCTGGCATGCAGGAACGCCTCCTGCTTCGGAGAGATTCTTCTCATTGTCGAACTGGATGGCCGGCATGACGTAGGTCCATGTGCCGACGAGAGACTTCCGGCTGGTGGTCCTGGCATAGGCACCGATCACAGAGCCGATCATCGTCACTATCTTCTTCGCCCTCTTGATCCTCTTCGAGGTCTTCTTGATCTTGAAAAGAGAGGTGATGGCTGAAGTGGTTGCGAGCACGGCGCAGCCGCTTACGGCGAGGGTGCCGCATGAAAGTGCTGTCACCAGAATGCACCTGGAAGCCAGTTTCCTGATTTTTCCGAAATCCATGTTATCTGAAGATTATTCGTTGTCCGGTTCTTTCTTGATGACCACCATGCCTGCGACAGAAGCAAGCAGGAGCAGGATCAGGGCCAGACTTGACCCGGAGGACACCGCCTTGCTGGTCTGGTAGACTTCCGGCTCGAACGTCATTGTCACATCGTGCTCACCCTGCGGCAGCACCATGCCCCTGAAGATCCAGTTGCATCTGAACAGTTCCGTTTCCTCTCCGTCGACTGCCGCCTTCCATCCTTTCGGATAGTAGATCTCGCTGAACACAGCTGGTCTGGTGGAAGAAGCCTTGTAATGGTAGGTGAGTTTCTTCGGTGAATATGAAGTCATCACGATTGTGTCGCCAGGCTGGGCCATTTCAGCGGAAGAAGAGGCCAGACCGGTGACGGCAGACTCGAAATCCCTGCCCACAACCGCCTGGCGTGCCAGATCCAGACCGCCTGTCACGGCCAGTTCCTCGTCAGGAGTGTCCACTACCATGACGGAATCGACGAACCAGGCGTTGCCCATCGCCCCATGGTTGACAATCGGAAGGGACTCGGGACTGATGATGAAGTACTTGCAGTTGAGTGCAGAGAGCAGAGGTGTCCTGGCCAGCATGGCTTCGGCGTCTGCAATGGTCCTCGCGTCCTTCAGGGAACCGATGACTGCGGAAAGTTCTCCCCTGAGATAGGTGTCGATGAGGTCCTGGTAACGCTGGAGCTTCGCCGGAGAGTATCCGCCGATGTTCTTGTGCCAGTAGCCGTTGAAGGAATCATTGAACACATCGGAAGTGAGGTCGGCGACCCTGTAGGAAAGAGCCGGGTCGGAAAGGATGGCCTCGTCCACCGGTCTCTTGTCGAACTGAGCGGTGAATGAACGAGGGGTGGTGAAGTGGTCCTTGTTGAGGTAGCGGTGACCCACCGTGAACATGTTGATGAGCACCAGGACGCAGATGGCCACGGAAGCCTCCATGGCCCTCGCGGATCTGATGTGCGGATCGCTCTCGTAGGTCTTTTTCGCATTCTTCGGAACGCTGAGGGCCCAGAGAACCAGAAGGAAGGAGGCCAGGATGAGGATAAGCGACCATGCCGCATCGGATTTCAGAAGATAGGCCCTGTCGGTCTTGAGGGCCTCAACCAGCACATCCTGCATACGGGCGTCGGAAGGAGCGGAGAACGATCCGGCGATGCCCGGAGCGATCATGAGAAGGAGGCAGAAGCCGGCAGACAGAGCCAGCGCCGGCCATCCCTTGCGGAGGATCTCCTTCCTTGAATATTCCTGCTTCATTATCCTGTCAAGAGTGAGGAAGCCGAGCATCGGAAGAGTGAACTGAAGAATCACCAGCGCCATGGAGACCGTCCTGAACTTGTTGTACATCGGAGCGTAGTCGAAGAACAGCCTGGTGAACCACATCATGTGGTTTCCGAGGGCCAGGAACACTCCGAGGAGGGTCGCCGCAAGCATCCACCATTTTTCCTTGCCCTTGTAGAGGAAGAGTCCCAGAAGGAAGAGGAACACGGTGATGGCTCCCATGTACATCGGACCGGCCGTGAAAGGCTGGGGACCCCAGTAGAACGGCAGAGCCTTGGACACCTCGCGCGGACTGCCCTGGCCGGCCTTCCTGAAGAGCTCTACGGTGGCAGACTTCTCAGGTTTGATGCTGCCTGATGAAGAACCGCCGTTGTAGTTCGGGATCATCAGATTAGGAAGTTCCTCCCAGCCGTACGACCAGGCTGTCGCATAGTCGAGCTGAAGGCCGCTGTCGTTGATGTCCTGGGAAGCATTCGCCGATGCGCTCAGTTCAGAGCCGCCACGCATCGTGTATGGAGTATATTCATAGAGCGGAGCGAGCTTTATGGTGTTCGTCCCGATGCCGGCAAGTCCGGTAACCAGAAGCAAGGCGGATGCTGCAAAGAAACGTCCGACCTTCCTGCGGCGCTCTACGTCGGTGAGAAGCCAGATGAATACAGTGACTACATAGGCGGCCAGGATCAGGGCCAGATAGTAGGTGATCTGCTGGTGGTTGGCCTTGATCTGCATGCTTATCGCAAAACCGAAGAGCACGGCGCCGAAGGCCGTTGCCGGAAGCCAGGACTTCCACCCTTGCGCTTTCTTGAGGGCGGAACGGTAGGTGAATATCACGGCGGCCAGGGCCCACGGCAGGAAAGCGAGCGCCTGCATCTTCGTGTTGTGGCCGACCTGGATGATCTGAAGGTTGTAGGAACAGAAGGTCACCGCTATCGCACCTCCAATGGCAAGGACCGTGTCGATGCCCAGGGAGAGCATCAGCAGGAAGGCGCCCAGCAGGGAGATGAACAGATAGGTGGCCGGTCTCCTGCCGGTCATCAGCAGGTTGTACAGCTTCTGGGTCCAGTCCCCGTCGCTCACAGGCATGAAGGAAGTCGTAGGCATTCCTCCGAACATCGAGTCAGTCCAATGTGTGATGTCGTCAGGATTGGCCTGGTTCCACTCGGCAGCCTGGTGGGACATGGAGACGTAGCCCGAAATGTCGGACTGGTTCACGATCTTCCCGCTCAGGAGCTGAGGAACGAATGAATATGCCAGCACAAGGAACAGGAGGACCGTTCCGGCATAGATGGCGGTTTTTTTCAAAAGAGCTTTGCTCATATCTTGTCGTTGTTTTTTTCCGAAGTAACCTCCTCAAGGAGTTCGACCAGTTTCCTGGTAAGATTTTTTCTGGTGTAGGAACTTATCGGTGCAGTGTTGTCCCTGAGCTCCCCTTCCTGGTACTCTTCCCAGCAGAAGTCGATCCAGGCCTTGATCTTCTTCTCCTCGTCCCAGTCATAGACCACTCCCGAACCGGTGTCCCGGATGATTCCGGCCATGGCGCCGTCGGTCTGTCCGATACCGAGAACAGGACGGCGCGAGGCGAGATATTCAAAGAGCTTTCCAGGGAGGACCGCCCTGTACTCGGGCTCTTTTCTGAGAGGAAGTATGAGTACCGAAGCCGACCTCTGCTCGCGGACTGCGGCCTCATGGCTGCAATAGCCCATGTCTTCAAGATTATCCTCCAGTCCGGCGCTGCAGATAGAGCTGATTATCTCCTTGTCGGTCTTGCCTACCAGCCTGATCCTCAGGAAATGCCGGAACTCCTTGTCGGCCCGGCACTTGTCCGCCAGGACTTTCCACAGGGTCTCCGGATTGCCGTCGGAGGCGAAGAGTCCGGTGTGGGTAAGAGTGAAGAAATTGTCCTGAGGGACGTCACCGCGGAAGTCTTCCTCATCGAAACCGTTGGTTATCAGCTCGACAGGAGTGGATGTCATCTCACGGAACTCGTCACGGACCAGAGGAGAAACGGAAATCACTCTCGTAGCGCCGTCGAGCACACTCTTTTCCAGTTCATGATGTTTCTTTTCGGAACGCTCGTTGAGACCGAGATGCTTGAAATAGAACATCTTTGTCCACGGATCACGGAAGTCGGCAAGCCACGGAATCCCGGTGGCACGGGACAGGCCGAGACCGATCAGATGCATCGACTGAGGCGGTCCTGTCGTGATGATGGCGTCCACCGGATGCTTTTTAAGGTATCTCTTCAGGAAACTCACGGACGGTTTCACCCATAGGATCCTCGGATCGGGGATGAAGAAATTGCCGCGGATGTAGAGGGAGAGCCTGTCCTTGAAGGACATCTTCCCGCCATGAATCGGATTCACTTCATCCTTTGAGGCGTTGGCGTCCGTCAAGGCCTTCAGGTCCGTGGAGCTCCCTTTCCCCATCAGCTTGCGGTAGATTCCGTAAGGCTCCAGAATCTTTGTCTTGACTATCTCAGCCTCCGGTGGAATCTCTGCGGCAAGAGTCTTGTCCACAGAAGTCAGTTCCGGATTCTCCGGAGTGTAGATGACCGGCTGCCAGCCCATGGACGGAAGATACTTTGCGAACTTAACCCAGCGCTGGACTCCCGAACCGCCCGACGGCGGCCAGTAATAAGTGATTACAAGGACTCGTTTCATCTCTCCATCAATTACTTCACTATCACTTCATCAAAGAAAAGGAATCCTCCCTTCTCACAACGGCTGGCCCTGATCATTATGTAGCGGACCGGTGACGGTTCGCTGCTGCTGAGCCCGAACTGACAGATCCTGGCGCCCCATACATCCGGATCCGTATCCGGAACCTGGCTGCCGAGGAACTCGTAGTCCAGGCCGTTGGCGGACATGAAGAATTCCACTGATGCCGGGAGATACACACCATGGACGCGGTTCTGCATCGACAGGAGGGTGATGTTTGAGATATCCTTGACTTCTCCAAGGTCGATGGTGAAATCGACATCGCAGAGGTAGCCCTGCCACTTGCCGTCCGTGTAGGCCCATCCACCACAGAGACCATCTGTCAAGGCATTGTCCCCACCCGCTGAATATCTTTCCGTATAATTGCACTCCGGAGCCCTGACAACCCGGGCACCCACGGCCAGATGGTTCTGAGGTTCAAGAGATTCCGCTCGTTCACCGGCTTCGCCTTCAAGATCGAAGACTGTGTAGCCTAGTTCGGTCATCTTCTTGCCGCGGAGGACAGCCCTGCGGCGGAAATCCTGAAGGTCCTTCCTCTCCGGATTTGTCCACGCGACCTCGGCCAGGGCGAGACTGCGAGGCCAGTACATGTACTCGGCGTGCTCTTCGGAGATTATCATCTCGCTCCAGAGATTGGCCTGTACACCGAGCAGAAGGCTGGTGTCTGATATTCCTTCAGCCGGGTCGTATGAATAGACTCTGTTGATCGGGAGGTAGTTTCCGAATGCGGCCGGCTCCTTGTTCGGGAAGTCCTGGGTAGCATCGATGTAGCAGTAGGTTCCCGGAGTCATGATGGCCTTGTGACCGGCTTCGATGGCGGCCTGGCCGCCTTCCACTCCTCTCCAGGACATCACCGTGGCCTCCTTTCCGAGCCCTCCTTCAAGGATTTCATCCCATCCGATGACGTGGCGTCCTTTTGAATTGACATATTCCTCAACCCTGCGCGTGAGATAGCCCTGAAGTTCCTCCATGGAGCCGAGGCCCTCGGCTTCCATCCGGGCCTTGCAGTCGTCGCAGGCCTTCCATCCTCTTTTGACGGCTTCGTCGCCGCCGATGTGGATATATTCGGAAGGGAAGAGTTCAATCACCTCGTCAAGGACCTTCTCAATGAACTCGAAAGTCGCTTCCTTTCCAGGGCAGAGGTCTCCGCTCTCGACGTCGCCGGTGCACTTGAGTTCCGGGTAGGCTGCCAGGACCTCGTTGCTGTGGCCCGGCATCTCGATTTCAGGGACAATGGTGATGTGGCGGGCCTGGGCGTAGGCGACGATCTCCCGGATGTCGTCCTTGGTGTAGAATCCACCGTAGGCGCTGGTGTCCGTAGGTTCGCAGTACTCCCATGGGTCCATCCTGAACTTGGCCGTGCGGTAGGCTCCGATCTCGGTCAGGCGAGGGAAGGCATCTATCTGGATTCTCCACCCGGCTTCGTCAGTGAGGTGGAAGTGCATGCGGTTGAGCTTGACGGCAGCCATCGCGTCAAGGTGCTTGAACACGAATTCCTTGCTCCTGAAATGGCGGGATACGTCCATCAGGAGGCCTCTGTAGGCGAATCTCGGACTGTCCGTGATCTTGCAGCACTGCACTTTCCAGGTCTTCCTGTCAAGCTGAGTCTCATCGATTCCGGTGGCCTGTGCGAGGGTCTGTCGGGCATAGTAGCGGCCTGCCTCGTCCGAACTGGTGATTCTGACGGACTTCGGGGTCACTTCAAGGACGTAGCCCTCCGCCGGAATCGCTTCATCCGTAACATAGGCAATCTTCGTCCATGGTTTGTGAAGGAAATCACCTTCAGACACTGTCACTTCCTGCGGCGCAGGGATGATGTCTCCGAAACCGCAAAGGTCAGCATTGCAGGCGCTGGCCAGAACTGCCGCTGCTGCAATGAATATGATTGATCTTCTCATCTTGACTGTTTTTTCTCGATTGCTGTCTTTGAGCAATGCTTTCTGCAAAGATAACTTATTCTTTGTCATTTGTAAAACATTGTCAACCTTCCATCACTGCCAGTGAGTCTGGGAACGCTGTGAAGGGGCCTCGGGCAGACTCGGCGGTTACACCTCGCATCCTCTCGGCAATGCCTCCCTCGCCCGATGTCCCTCCACCTCTGGAAATGCCCAGGTGCAGAATGGCCCGATTTGCTCCTCAGGACAGCATCGGCAAGGGCAAATCCATGGCAGGGAGGGGCGGATATTCCCGAATGATTTGCTACCTTTGTGTAGAAAAAGGGTTTCAGAAGAAGAAGGCGATGAGCATAGGCACGACGATAGCGATAATATTCCTGGCCAGCACGGTGGCAAGCTTCATCCAGAGAGTCAGCGGATTCGGCTTCGGAATATTCATGATGACCACCCTCCCCTTCATCATGCCGACCTACGGCGAGGCCACTGCCCTCTCCGGGCTCCTGGCGCTCTCCAACTCGTCCTACATAGCCTTCAAGATGAGGAAGCAGATTCCCTGGAAGAAGCTGATGCCCATCCTGATCACATTCATCATAGTCTCCTTCTTCGCCGTCAAGACCGTCGCAAGCGTGGACAGCCACACCCTCAAGCACATACTCGGAGTGATTCTGATTCTCGTCAGCATCTATTTCTTCTTCATCAGCGAGCGGATCAAGGTCAGAGCGACGACCGGGATCCAGGTCACCATGGGCACCGCCTCCGGTCTGATGGGAGGATTCTTCGGCATGCAGGGCCCTCCAGCCGTGCTCTACTTCATAGCCGCCACAGACAGCAAAGATGAATATCTCGCCATCACCCAGGCCTACTTCCTGATCGGCAACCTGATGATGACCATCTGCCGGGCGGCCAACGGTTTCGTCACCGCCCCCGTCGGAATGGGATTCGTCTGCGGAATCGTCGGCGTGCTGATCGGCGTATGGCTGGGAGCGAAAGTCTTCGCCAGGATGTCCCTCAAGTCCCTGCGCAAAGTCGTCTATGCCTACATGGCGGTAAGCGGAGTGATCGCCCTCTTCGCCTGACATTACTTCCTGAGGACAATCTTCTCGGCGACGGAACGGAGCTTGGCGGCGGTGGCAGGGTCAAGGTCGCAATCCGACGGTGAAGAGCCGAAAGGCTGCTTGAAGATCATCAGATAGTTGACACAGCATTTGAGGTAGGTTCCTGCCGGGCTCTGATGATGGTCGTCCGTGTAGAGCAGATTGATTTCCGGATACAGTTCTCGTGAAAGTGTGAAGGCGTCACCTATGGGAGAGACCCTGCAATGGGATGGACGGGCCACCTTCCTGGCACCCTTGGCAAGAGCCTTGTCGAACGCCTTTTCGCTCGGGAATCCTCCGTTTTCGTAGGCCGGGTAGGACCAGGTCCTTTCATAGATGCATTCACAATCGCGGGAGACAGTACGGACACAGGCGGACAGGGTCTCGAAATCGGTCCTCACATAAGGATAGTCATCGTGGAAGCCGACGTACCTTGCGGCTGCCTGGCTCTGGTCCTGGAGGAAAGCATATTCATAACCACCCTTTCTGATGGCTTCGACAGTAGGCTGATAGGTGACATGCTGCCCCAGAGTGTAGCCTCCTCGGAAGGCCCAGGTCATGTCGATGAAATGGCCTTCGAACGCCGCTATCTCCACCAGCTTGTGAGGGCAGTCATGGAAATATGTGAACGAGTTGCCGATGCAGAGGACCTTGGTGGTGTCCACCGCTGCGACAGGAGATGGTTTGGGGACATACGTTGCGTCAGGACTGTTCTGGGCGGCAGCTGCTGCCTGAAGAAGAAGCGTTGCGGAAAATATGGCTATAAGATGTCTGACCATAGCGGCTTTGGTTATTTGAGCAGTTGAAGTATTGAAATGCCTGGGGCACGGATCTATTCTCCGAGAGTGTCAGCCAGACGGAGGATCATCTGGAGGGACCAGAGGTTGCAGTTGATCCAGAAATACTCGACAGGCTCGTCGATCGAGAGAATCATTCCGGTGACCTGGTTCTGAAGAATCGTGAGGTGGTCCAGAAGGGCCTTTGCCTTCTGGAGACTGAGTTCGTCACCGGTCAGGTCGTAGTAGTCAAGAAGAGCGTTCGCGACATTGGCGCTGCTCGCATCGACCGGCTCGTAGCAGAAATACTGCTCGAAGGTGCTAGGAGTAGGGATTTCGCGGACTCCCGTGACATCGTCAGGAAGGTAGTCCCAGTGGACGAACTGGTCCTCGCTCATTCGGATGAGGTCAAGCGCATCCTTGATGTCCTGCTCAGAAGGATTCTCTCCTGTCGGAAGATATGAAGCATAAGGAGCTGCTGTGCAGTTGGTGAGGTTCTGGTATGCTTTGGCTCCGCTGTGGTAGGTGTCCTCGAACTGACCGGTCAGGTCGAAAGTCTCGAGAGCGACCTCCTTCATCCACTTCGCAGCCTTGTCACGCATGTCGGTGTACTTGGTGATCCCATATTCATTCTCCAGACGACGGATGTAGGTGAGTAGAGGGACAAGCATCGCCCTGGCGTTGTTGATCGGCACTCCGGTGGCGAAGTCGACCTTTATCGGATAGGATCCGTCCTCGGCCTGGAGCTTGACGTAGGTGTCAGCGATCTTGAGCGCCCTGTCAAGATAGAGGCTGTCCTTGGTGGCGTTATACAGGTTAAGGAATCCGTTTCCGGCCATGCAGGCATCCATCACCATGGTGGTACCCTTGTTGTCGGCCCAGCCTGAAGAGGCCTTGTCCTGGTAGAAGGTCGGAGGGAAGAACTCGAGCGGATGGCCTTCCGGGCAGCTCTGGTCGATGAGGAACTGAGCGGCGTTGCGGGCTATGAGCAGAGCCTCCTCACGAAGTTCTGGAATCCTCTCGGCGATGAACGCCTCGTTGCTGAGGGTGGCTCCCGTGATCTTGTTCGGATAGGCGTTGAGCTGGTAGCTGAGGTCCGGCACGGTCTGGGTCTTCCATGCCTGGACGGCCGGCATCCTGTGGGTGTAGAGGGCGGCTCTCATCGCGGACTCGCGGTAAGGCAGAGCATTGTCCGGGTAAGGTCCGACGAATGGATAGTCACGGAGGAAATTCCTTTCACCGGCTGTCTTGATGACCTTGCCGGAGGCATCAAGGGCCTCGACCACAAGGTGGACATCGGCAGGATAGATGTCGTTCCAAATAGGAGAAAGATCAGCATCCGGGCCGTCAGCCTCGAAAGACCAGGTGTTCTCCGGCTTGCGTACGTCGTTGACGGTGAATCTGTAGGACGCAGCTCCCTCAACTTTCTCGAAGTCGAAGGCCGGAGCGTAGAGAAACTTCCTGGCATAGCCGTTCCAGCACGGGTTGCGACCTTCGGATGCCGGTCTGACAGGCACGAGGTACTCTTCTGCAGCCTGTGCGTTCACTTTCTCGAACAGATCTGTCTCATTGGCGCAGGCACAGAGGAGAAGTGCAGCCGCTGCGACAGGAAAGATGCTTTTCTTCATGGGAATTATGGTATTGTTCTGGTTATTGTTGTGTCAAATACAAATTTAACCGAATCTTTTTATCTTTGCCAAAATTTTTTGGCAATGGACTTCGTCACCATCCTTGACTACATCGGAACCTACGCATTCGCAATCAGCGGTGTGAGGCTCGCGGCCAGAAAGAACTTCGACATCTTCGGAGCCTATGTCGTCGGCTTCGTCACTGCTGTGGGTGGAGGGACCATCAGGGACATGATGCTGTCCATGACACCATTCTGGATGCTTCAGCCATCCTACGTCAACATCACCGCCATCGCCTTGCTGACCGTCATCGTGTTCAAGAGATGGGTCGTCAGACTTGAATATACCTTCTTCCTGTTCGACGCCATCGGTCTGGGGCTCTTCACCGTGGTCGGAATCGACAAGACGCTCGGAGCCGGATTCCCGATGTGGGTGGCGATGATAATGGGCTGCATCACAGGAGCGGCGGGCGGTATGATGAGAGACATATTCATCAACGAGATCCCCCTTATCTTCAGGAAGGACATCTATGCCATGGCCTGCGTCGCCGGAGGAGTGGTTTTCTGGCTGGTGACTCTAACCGGCGCCCACATCATCATCGCCCAGAGTGCAGCGGCTGTCTGCGTCATGCTGACAAGAATCCTCTGCGTCCACTGGAAAGTCAACCTCCCGGCACTCAAAGGAGACTGAGAAGCTGTTCAGGAACCTCTAGAAGAGGAAGCCGGTGTTGATGTAGAACGCACCTGTGCCGTCCTGGTTGTAAAGCGGATTCGTCTTCGGGAGGAAGTGAGTCGTAGGGGTGCCGTATTCGAAGGCGATGATGAAGTTCTCGTTCATGATGAAGCGGAAACCGGCTCCCACTGTGATGTGAGGGACATCCTTCTGCTTCGGCTGCCTTGACATGTACTCCCTGTAGGAGGCTGATGCCTCAGCGTTGCCCTTGAAGGACATGTCGCGACCCTTGGTGACCATCGTTCCATCACTGAAACCGCTGAGTCCCAGCGCAATGTTCTGGTTGCCCATCTTGAATGAGGTGAACCTCCAGCGGAGCTCGGCGGTGTAGGTTGCCATGTCCAGACCCATCACCCTGTCGCGGAGGATACCCCTGACGGTCCTGTAGCCTCCCATACCGTCCTTGTCGCAGTTCTCACCCATCACGGTGATGTAAGGAAGTACATAGTAAGGTGCGTTGTCACCGATGGTTCCCTCGTAGTTGAGGCGGTAGGCAAAGGTCAGTATGTCATTGCTGACTACCGGGAAGTACTGTCTTAAGGTGAGGGAATAGCGGGCGAACGGATTCTTAGTGCCCAGCCATTTCGGCGCTGCCGAAAGGTGGCCTTCCGCCCATATTCCTCTGGTAGGAGCCCCCTCCTTGTCACGGGAATCGTAGAGAAGGCCCAGGCGGATGCTGCTGACGATTCCGCCGTCGGCCTCGTCATCGGAGATCAGTCCCCACCTGCGGTAGTTCTCGAACAACGTCGGCTCAGAATCCGGGTACACATTGTAGGCCGGCTTGCCTTTGTTGATGTTGTCGCGGTCGATGGCCCCTTCCTTGAACCAGAAGAAATGGTAGCCGGCCTCCCACTTGAACTTGCTGGTGATGTCACCGATGAAATCAGTCTTGGCAAGGAACTGGACCCTGTTGGCCCTGTAATACGGGGTGTAGAGGTACTGGGCTGCATCCTGAGGGCCTTTCTTGTTGGCTTTGCCGATGGCCAGCCTGTCCTGGTTGACCCATGACTCGTAGCCGTTGAAGCCGTAGAAGTCCATCGCCTTGTCGATGTTGGTGGACATCGCCGAGGACCAGCGGACTCCAGGGATGAGTGACTTGTTGTCGTACTGGAGCTGGAAGAGCTGGGAGCCCTTGGTGAAGAAGGACGCCTCAATGTAGGTCTTCGAATTATAGTTCGGGTAGGCGGAGCCGTCTCCGTAGTTGTAGATGTTCAGCAGGGCTCCGTACTGGAATCCTTTGTCGGCATCGAATGCGACAGCCGGACATGGACCGAAATTGTAGCCGGTCTTGACGATTTCCGACTTCTGTGCGCGGGCGGTCAGGCAGGCACAGAGAGCCAGTGAGATAAGAACGATTCGTTTCATAACTATCGGTAGTCGTTGATAAGGTCTACGTATTTGTTGCTCAGCCAGCCGAAGACGTAGAAGAACGGCCAGCAGACCGGAAGCAGAAGGCGCACCCCGAAATAGACCGTCTGGGTCCATGCCTTGTCCTCCATCCGGAGAAGGATAATCCTGGCCGGAAGCCAGATCGGAAGAGAAAGCACCGCGAACACAAGCCAGAGCGGGAAGGCCAGAAGAAGAGCCAGAAAACGGAGAGGCTTGAGATTGTGCTTCCTCTCCGGGACACTGTCCAGCAGGTCCACCACCCTAGTATGCAGAATGTCACAGAGGCTCTTGTAGGTGTCCGCATCGGACTCGTCCTGGTGGGTGCGGAAATATTCGCTCACTTCGATGGGTTCCCCGACCTGGAGAGTGACCTTGCCCATGCAGCGGAAGAAATATTCATAATCCACTCCGACAGGAACGACATAGACCGGCTGGTCGAGGTCTTCGGCAGCCTTCCTTGCAAAACGGAACACTCCTTTCTTTACTGGCAGCATGCCCTTCTCCGCCCTGTGACGGCCCTCGCTGTACATGCAGAAAGGGACTTCATGGCGCAGGCAGTCGACGATGTCGTCGATGGTCTCGAAATTCTTCGCAACCTCCTGAAGGCCATTTCTTTCCCTCGCAAGAGGAAGAATTCTGAGCCAGTTCAGGATTCTGGCCACCCGGGGTTTTCTGAATATGTCCGAACGCGCTCCGAAGCCGATCGAGCGATGTCCCGTCAGAAGCATGACAAGAGGGTCCATCAGGGCCGCTACGTGGTTGGGAGCGAGAATCACCGCACCGGAAGAGGGAATCCTGTCCAGCCCCGACATGGTCACCTTTGAGAACTGCAGCCTCGTGCAGCAGTCCACATAGTACCTCAGGATGTCGTAGAGGCGGTTATATTCCCAGATCTTCCTGGCCATTTCAAGCCTGCTTTCTGGCGTCAGCGCGATTGAAGAGGAAAGAGACCGTCAGTCCGCTGATGATGTGCCATATCCCCCACCAGGCTGTGATCACAAGGGTGCCGCCATGAGCCGGGAAGTCCGCAAAGATGGAAGTTCCAAGCAGGAGCACAAGGCCCAGGCCGCTGTTCTGGATTCCGGTCTCGATGGTGAGGGTCCGGCGGTCCTTGGCAGGCACCTTGAAGACGCTGCCCATGGAAAAGCCGATGAGCAGGGCAAGAAGGTTGTGGATCAGGACCACAAGGAATATGTACTTGACACACTTGAGGAAGGCGTCGATGTTGCCCATGAACGAAAGGACAACCATCGCTATGAAGAAGATGATGCTGAACCACTGGAAAGGCTTCTTCATCTTCTCTGAGAGATTCGGGAGATATGTCCTCGTCAGGATACCCAGCACAAGCGGAATTCCGAGAAGGATGAATATGGTCTTGAGCACATCCCAGAGAGGGATACTGAGTGCCGGGACCTCTCCTGCGATGTCAGCGACATTGAGATAGAGGTTGCCGTAGAGCCAGAAGTTGAACGGTGTCATGAAGATGGCGAGGGCCGTGCTGATGGCCGTCAGCGACACGGAGAGCTCGATGTTCGCTTTCGAGAGCGAGCTCATGAAGTTCGAGATGTTGCCTCCCGGACAGGAAGCCACGAGAATCATTCCGAGCGCCATCGTCCAGGTGATCGAACCGCCCATGACCAAGGTCAGCAGGAAAGTGAACAGAGGGAGCAGCACAAGCTGGCATACCATACCAAGAATAACGGACTTCGGTTTGCTGAACACATCCTTGAACATCTTCGGGTCGATGCCCAGGGCGACTCCGTACATCACGAAGGCAAGGACAATGTTGATGGTGTTCATGCCACCGGCGTTGAGGGTGACGTTGATGCTGTCAATGGAGGCTGCAATATCGGGGCTCATCAGATAGTATCTTCTTTGGGGTTGCTGTCTGCAAAGTTAAAAAAAGTTAACAATGCTGCAAAACACCGGTTGGAAGGATGTTCCACGGAACTACAGGGACCAGCTGTCCTGCCAGCGCAGCGAATACGAGCCGTCCTCGTTGAACTCGACCGGAAGCCATACGTATCTGCCGTCGATGGCGTTCTCGGGACGCCAGCGGTCACCCATGTAAATGACTCTGCCGTCATCCAATGTGATGAAGAACGTGCTCTGGGAGTCGAAGGTCGTCTCCTTACCCTCGCCCACGCATGGATTGCCCATCTCCTCCCAAGGCCCCCAGATCGATGGAGCCGAGGCGGAATGGCCGGGATTCGGAGCCCATCCGGTGCAGCCTGACATCATCATGTAGTAGCGTCCGTCGTGGATGAATATGGCGGGAGCCTCGAGTCTGCGTCCCGGGAATATCCTGATGTACCTTCCGGTGAAATCCAGATAGTCGTCAGTCAGTTCATTGATGTGGAGAGTGGTGTTGGATTCCGAAGAGCAGATGTGGTAGGCCTTGCCGTCCACATCCACGAACAGAGTCATGTCGCGGCTGTGCTGGCCCTGCTCGAAGTCCCTGCCGAGGGTGTTGACCACATCCGGGTCCTGGTCAGGAAGAAGATTGGTGACATCCTGCAGCCCCTCGGCGACAGGCCCCTTGTGGAAGTCCGTGACATTGTCCGGCCATGACTTCGGAGTGGCCCTGGTGCAGCGGATGTAGGTGAAAGGCCCCTGAGGAGCATCCGCGACGGCTATTCCTGTGCGTCCGTCGATGTACTGCGGATCCCTCTCCAGATGGAACCACATCACATATTTCCCGGTCTTCTCATTGAATATGACCTTCGGCCTTTCGATGACCATCCCTTCACGGATGTCAGACTCCGGATCATGTGTGACGGCCAGGGCGATTCCTTCGTCCTTCCAGTTGTAGAGGTCCCTGGATGAATAGCAGTGGATTCCCACATGGGCCACATTCCCGGCCGTACCCTCAGTCTTGTGCTCGCCGTACCAGTAGTACGTCTTCCCGACCTTGAGGATTCCGCCTCCGTGAGCGTTGATGTGGACGCCGTTGTTGTCCGGCCAGATCTCTCCCGGAGTGAATGACTTGAGCTTACCGGAGTTCCCGGTACAGGATGCGGCCAGCACGATACATGCCGCCGACAGTGTGATGGTCAACAATCCTTTCATGACATCATACATATTCTATTCTATTCAATACTGTTCTTTTTTCGGGACTTCCCCGCCAGGAAGGAGATCAACATGACAATCCCCACAATCGTCACCACCGGCACGACATGAAACAACAGATACATGTCCAGAAACCAGGCAAATTCAACCCCTCCGGTGGTTCTCGTCGGGAATTTCCTCCCTGCTTTTTCCAATGACAGCACAGAAGTCTCCTTCCTCGAAAGATCGTCACCGAAATACATTATCAGATCTCCAGACGGAGAGAACACAAGTGAATCAGCAAGTGCCATGGGCAAGGTGCGGTATTCCAGATTGTCAGCATTCAATTCATCGACTTTCAGAAATACATGTGAGGAATCTACCGTATAGGTGCCCCAGACAACGTCACTGAAATGTCCCACAAAATCCGTAGAGTAAATTCTGCAGGCGAATCTTCCCTCTGAGCCGAAACCGATCGTCAGTTCCTGACAAGTACGATATCCGCCACGGAACCAGTGCTGAAGCCGCAAATCATCCGGAACGCCTAAGTCCACTGACCGAGCGCAGGAACTGCAAGCAACAGCTGCAACAATCCCGACAAGGAAACGAAAAAATGAGAAACGATTCTTCATGACTCATTCAAAACATTCAAAGATAGCAATCTTCTTAATGGTTTGCAATCTGTCACCGGACTCCGAACCTCCACGTCATTCCGAACCTCCACGTCATTCCGGGCTTGACCCGGAATCCCCCTGAGATGCTGAATCAAGTTCAGCATGACGCTGCCTGCCGCCGTCATTCCGGGCTCGACCCGCAATCCCCTGAGATGCCGGATCAAGTCCGGCATGACGGCGAGACGGTACTTCATGACGACAGCCCCGAATGTCAGCTTCAAGCGTCGCAGACCCTTGATGACGAAGGGGTGTCTGCGACGCTTGCCAAAATAACGCAATTGATAATCAAGTATATACAAAATCAAGCGTCGCAGACCCCTCCCTCTGTCCTAGGGTTTGCGACGGACTTTCCATACTCGTCATTCAGGGCTTTCTGCTGCTTAAGGACGTAGGCGAGACATACCAGGCCGCCGATTGTCATAACGGCGAGGATCGGGTATATCTTCCTGACGAGATGGTCGTTCAGGATCGCGGCCACTGAGACAGTGGCCAGCAGGTCGAAACAGATGAACAGCCATTTCTTCGCAATCGTCTCCTGCCTGGCTTTCATCTTCGGAAGGAAGAAAGACAGTAACAGTACTACCAGCGAACCGCCGAGATAGTATGCGGGAAGGAAAATGGAAACCCCTCTCTCCAAACCTCTGGATGAGGCCAGAATCATCGCAACTGCGCAGATCAATCCGGCTACGATGAGATTGATGATGTAGAATTTTTTCATAGATGAAAGGACTGTCGCAAAGAGGGTGCTTGCGCTCTTAATATGTTTGATATCTGTTAGTTACCCCCCCAGCCTTACTATTGTTAACAAAAAAAAACGAGGAACTCACTGAGTTGCAACTGACCAAATATATGCAATAGTATTGTATTCTCAAACGATTTATCATTTTTTAACACTATAGACTTAGGTGGGTGACTAAAAGTTCAGCAGGACTTAGAAGTTGTTTTGAAATGATTGAACCATTTCAAAACAGCTTCTTAGCAGGCCCCTCTCTAACAGTAAAGCCGGTCGGATGAACCGGCCGGCTTTGTCGAATATTCTTTCAAGGGAAATTGACCAGAATTTACTTGGTGGCGAGCCTCATGGTGTCGATGGCAATCATGAGCTCCTCGTTGGTAGGGATCATGGCCACCTTGACAGCTGAGTCAGGAGCGGAGATATAAGCCTCGTCCTTGACCTCGTGGGCCTTGACGGAAGCCTGGCACTCCTTGTAGAACTCCACGCTCTTCTTGCACTTGTTCTCCATCTCCCATGCCATCTTTAGACCCATGTACTTGAAGTGCTCGCAGATGTTGACAGGGAGCCAAGGGTTGTTCTCGGCGATGCCGGCGGTGAAGACGATGAGGTCGACTCCGCACATCTCAGCGATGTACTGACCGATGAGCTTGGTGATGTCCAGGATGAGCTTCCTGACCGCAAGCTGGCTCCTCTCGTCACCCTCTGCGGCGAATCCGAGGATGTCGCGCATGTCGGAAGTCTTGCCTGAAAGACCGAGGAAGCCGGACTTCTTGTTCATCATGGCGGTCATCTCGTCCGGAGTCATGTTCTCTTTCTTCTGGATGTAAGGGACAAGGCTGGCGTCGATGCAGCCGCAACGGGTACCCATGATCATGCCCTCGAGAGGGGTGAAGCCCATGGAGGTGTCAAAGCACTTGCCGTTCTTGACAGCGGTTACCGAACTGCCGTTGCCGATGTGGCAGGTGATGATCCTGCTGTTCTCAGGATCGAGACCTGCAAACTGGATGGCCCTCTGGCTGACGTACTTGTGGGAAGTTCCGTGAGCGCCGTAGCGGCGTACGCGGTACTTCTCGTAATATTCATAAGGAAGGGCGTACATGTAGGCTTCCGGCTTCATCGTCTGATGGAAAGCGGTGTCGAAGACAACGACCTGAGGAACGCTAGGAAGGACGGCCTGCATGGCACGGATACCAAGGATATGGGCAGGGTTGTGAAGCGGGGCGAAGTCGCAGCAGATCTGGATCTTCTCCATGACCTCCTCATCCACAAGGGCAGGACCGTTGAAGAAGTCAGCTCCCTGGACGATTCTGTGACCGACAGCATCGATCTCCTCAAAATTGGCGATGACTCCGCTGACCTTGTCAGTGAGGGCGTCGAGGACGACCTTCATGCCCTCGGTGTGGTCGGCTACAGGACCTACCTTGACGAGAGGGTCCTTGCCTGTAGGCTTGTGGGTGATCTTGCTGTCAGGCAAGCCGATTTTCTCAAGGTTTCCTTTTGCGAGAAGGCTATAGTCTTCCTCGCTGCGCATATCAAGAAGCTGGTACTTGATAGAGGAACTGCCGCAGTTGATTACGAGTATTTTCATTATGTAAAAAAATTTCGATTCAGATTTCAGAGCCGTTCCGGAAGCTGTTTTGAAACGGTCCTGCAAAGTTACGAAAAAAGAATGGAATCAGACCATCAAATCTCTATCGAGATCTTCTCCCCTTCCTTGGACTTCCACGTCCGGGACTTTCCGGAAGCGTTGTCGGAGACGGTCACCTTCACCTTCCTGCCGCTTCGTACGACCTCGATGTTGAAGTCGGATCCGAACGCCCTGACATGGTTCAAGGACATCCTGTCCCATCCCTCGGCGATACGTGGAGTCAGGTCGAAGGACCTCAAGCCGGTCGGCCTGAGTCCGAACATGCCCTCGACGATGGCCCGGCAATACAGTCCGCTTTCCGCAGAAAGATGCCTCTGACCGCCCTCCGGCCAGGCTTCAATAGGATATGGCACGTGTTCTCCGAGCAGTCTGCGACGTGAATATGCCTCCAGAAATCCGGTCGCGGTGCGGGTGTCACCGGCGATGTATATTCCACGGATTGCGTACAGAGTGGACCTGTCCCAGAACGTGTCGCTGCCCTCCTGCGTGAGCAGTCCGTCCTCGGTCATCAGCTTGGAGGAAGTGAGAGCGGCTATCGTGCCTTCGGCCCTCTCCGTCAGACCGACGATGAGCGGCATGCAGATCCAGGAACGGAGCAGGTCGTTGCCGTCGTAGTAGCGGTAGGTGTGGTATGGTCCCATCTCAGCCCCGAAGTAGTTCTCGATGGCAGAAGCGAGCCTCTCCGCCCTGGCAAGGTAGTCGTTCCCGACTCCCAGTTCGGCAGCCAGCCTGTCAGCCGAGATCAAAGCGTCGTAATACAGTGTGGAAGTGCAGAGATTGGCCTTGCCGGAAGGGAAACGTCCTTCAAGCTCGTCCGAATCCGATGCGACGACCCCGTCGGGCGTGATCTTCCTGTTGCAATATTCAAGGCACCAGGAGATCAGCGGCCAGAGCAGCTCGGCCTCCTCGCGAGAACCGCTGGCAAGGGCGTAGCGGGACGCTCCGTGGGCGATCATTGCGGCATCACCCCTGTCTCCGGCACCGTTCCAGATGTCCTTCCCCTCTGCGATAATGGAGCTGGGGATCGGTTCGTAACGGTCGTTCATGAACCTTGCGAAATGCCTGTAGGAGTTGACTGCGGACTCGTTGCCGACCGCATATCCGAGGAACGGGAAGAACGGGTTGACATATTCAGCCTGGTCATTGGCCCAGATCGCGGCATAGTAGCTTTCGCCGCCGGGACCGTGGAGGAAACCGCCTGCAGTCCTGTAGATGCTTTCGGCAGCCCTTATCTTCGCGAATCGGAACTCCCTGTCCATCACCGGATCAGGAGTGGACAGCACCAGGCTGGAGTCGAACTGGCGCACAAGCCTCTCCCTCGCCGCCAGCTCGTCTGAAACATCGACCGGCAGAGGAGCCTCGCCGAGGCGGTAGCCCTGGAACACGGCGCCGAAAGCCAGCGACTCGCCGGGCTTCAGCACTTTCCGGCCGCAGCCGGTCAGAGAACTCTCGATCACATAAGCGCCCGTCACCCCCCTGGATGGGTCTGTGGTGAAGGTTTCTGAATATTCAGGAACGACGACCGTGACATCAGTCCCGCCGGCGTTCGTGAGGACATATTCCTCGGCCACAAGTGGTTTCTCGACTGAAGGAAAAACCGTCCTCCGGACTTCCAGATCCCTGCCTCCGTCAGCGAAGCGGCTGGTGGTCCTCAGGAATCCGTCTATTTCGACCTGCGTCACCTTCTCTCCGCCGAGAGGCTTACCGTCCGCCAGGACATGGGACATGACATCCAGTTCAACCTTGTGCTTCAGGCTCGCATGGGTGTTGTTGGGGACGGTCCTCAGCATCGGGAACACAAGCGAACGGCTCGCTGAATATTCCCCCTCGGAAGAGATTCTCCAACGGAGGACGAACGACACCATCTGGCCGCTCATCTCAATGTGGTCCGAGACTTCAGTCCCGTCCGGACTCATCACGATGCCGCTGCCGGCGCTTGAAAGCGACCATCTGTCCCGGGCGGACACCGCCACGGACAATGCCAGGAACGCAGCCGCAAGGGCCGCAATAACAACTGCCTTTCTCATACTGTTCTGACGTATCATTGCTTGTAATCGATTGACGATGGAGGGAGGCTGCTTCTGTCCGAACCCCACTCCTTGTTCGGCTTCGGGCCCATAACCAGTTCGAGGACACCTCCCGACATCAGTTCCTCATGGGTGAACCAGGCCCTGTCAAGAGGCTTGCCGGAGAGTCGTGCCGACTGGATGTACTTGTTCTCCGGAGAGTAGTTCAAAGCCTTGACAGTGAATTGTTTCCCGTCAGGAAGCGAGATTGTGGACGTCTCGAAGAACGGGCTTCCTATCACATAGACAGGGATGCCCGGAGTCACAGGGAAGAAGCCCATCATCGTAAAGACCACGAATGAGGACATCCCTCCTCCGTCCTCATCGCCGGGAATGCCCATGGAAGTGTCGGCGAAGAGCAGGTCTATCAGCTGATGGACTCTCTTCTGAGTCTTCCAAGGCGCCCCCATGTAGTCATAGAGATAAGGAATATGGAAACTTGGCTCATTGCCCATGGCGAACTGCCCCACCATGCCGGTGGCGTCAGGAAGAATCTTGTAGAAGTCGAACTTGGACATCCCGATCTGGATGCGGAACATGTCGTCAAGTTTTTTCTCGGCTTCGTCGATGCCTCCCATCAGGTCGAACAGGGCATGGAGGTCATGCTTCACGTCCCACATGAAAGTGTAGGCGTTGTTCTCCGTGTAGTACATCCTGTCCATGTAGCGAGGATCCAGTCCCTCGATCCAGTTCCCGTCCTTGTCCTTCGGCCAGAACATTCCGTGCTCCGGGCTGTAGACATTCCTGTAGAACCGGGCGCGCCTGTTGAACAGGGAGACTGCGGCGGTGTCGCCCTTCGCGGCGGCAAGCCGGGCGATCCCCCAGTCGGCGTAGCTGAATGCGGTGGTGATGGAGACCGCCTGACGGCGCTCCCAGATGGTGTCGACTTCGGGAACAGTCTCGGTCTCCCCCGGATGAAGGGCCGGGAACCATCCGTTGTCGTTGTAGAAATCATCGATGGCAGTCTTCGGGCCGTTGCGCCAAGGTATCAGGGTGGACTCAAGAGAGTTGTGCTTCAGACCTTCCAGGGCCGTGTCCAGGTCGAACCTCAGCCCCTTTGCCCATGCGTCGGCCATCCAGACTGCAGCATAGTTGCCTGTCATTGCGGGCCAGTCTCCGAATATCACGGCGAAGGACGGCATCGAACCGCACTGGCGGTACATCTCAAGGTATGACTCTATCTTCTGCTCTTCTGTCGCTGGATCGAGTATCGTGTGGAGGGGTTCAAGGCTGATGTGGGTGTCCCACATCCAGTTGTCGACAAAGAAAGGCTCGTCGCTTTCATGCACCCGGTGGTCGAAGGAGCTGTAGAAGGCCCCATGTTCATTGATGTCCACAGGTCTTTCGAAGCAACGGTAGAGGGACGTGTAGAACAGCCTTCTCTGAGCCTCGGAACCACCCTCAACCTTTATCAGGTCCATCTTCGACGCCCAGACCGACTCTGCCGCCGACGCCACCGCCTCCAGTCCGGAATCTCCAATCTCCTTCTTCAGATTGTTCCTTGCGTGCTCCACGTCGATGAAGGAGACTCCGTAGCGCAGGCTGATCCTGTCAGCCGGTTCAAGAGGTGTCAGAGCGATGTCACGCATCCCGTCAGACAGAGACGTGCAGGCCATCCTGACATCCGTCTCGGCATAGAGATATGCCTTCATGCCGGAGAAGGACGCCTCGGCTGTGACAGAACCGTCCTGTTCGTCAAAGGCATAGCTTCCCTCCCTGTTGATTGTCTTCAGAAGGAAGGTGTTCCCGGAAGACCTGGTGTCGAAACTGACGGTCAGGACACCACTTCTCTCACCCGGGGCGAATTCTATCCTGCATCCCTCAAGGTCTGACGAATATTTGTAGGGACGGGTCACTTCATTGTCATATATCTGCTTGTAGTCCAGGAGTTTCCCGTCTTCGCACGCACCATCGGCGACCGGAAGGAACCCGAAGACGGACTCCTGACGGTGCGATGTCAGGGTCAATGGGAATGAATACACCTGGTCGTCCAGAAGATCCGGCCTCGACGGAGACCAGCGGACCATCCTGCCCGGAACCTGTACGGTCGGCCTTGTAGGCTGAAGAAGGACGCTCACTCCCCCGATGTTCGGATCGACATAGTCCAGACCTCTCTTTGCTTCACCGCCTCCGCAGGACACCAGAGACAGAATCAAGACCGCAGCGACGGCGGTCATGGCAGAAACTTTCATGCGATTTTCATTTATCATTGACCCCAATATAGTCACTTTTTCGTATCTTGTGACCATAAATCACAACATTGGAATGAAAAGATTCTTCAGATTATCAATCCTTGTCGCACTGGCCCTGGCCTGCTCAGCCCGTTCAGACGCAGCCGCAAGGAAAGTCACAGGACTCAGATGCGAATATTCAGTCGACCCGGAATGCATCGATGCAACGGCTCCCCGGCTGAGCTGGACCATGGAATCCTCCCGGAGAGGAGAAAGCCAGAGCGCCTGGCAGGTGCTTGTGGCCACTTCAAGGAAGAACCTCAAGGAAGGAAAGGCTGACGTCTGGGACTCCGGCAAGGTGACGGATGACCGGTCCTCCTGCATTGAATATGCAGGCAAGGCCCTCGCATCAGGGAACGATTACTTCTGGAAGGTCCGTATCTGGAATGCGGACGGCAGGGCCACCCGCTGGAGCAAGCCTGCGAAATGGTCGATGGGGCTCCTTGACAAAGCCGGCTGGTGCGGGGCCGAATGGATTGCTTTCAAGGACAGAGAGACCTGGAAGGCCGCCTGGGATGCCCAGAAGGCCGCAGAGGCGCAGGCCGCCACGGAGATGATTCCGGGCGAGAGCTGGCCATGGGCCAACTGGAAGGACTCCAGCATATTCACTATCTCCGAGAAGACGGACTACGACCCATCGCCTCTTTTCCGCAAGGAGTTCCGGACCAAGGGCAAGGTCGCAAGGGCGGACCTCTACATCTGCGGCCTCGGCTACTACATTCCTTACCTCAACGGAAAGAGGGTAGGTGACAAGGAACTGAACCCGGCCTGGTCCAACTTCGACCAGAGGTCATTCTACGACCGCTACGACGTCACCTCCCTGATCGGGAAGGAAAACGCCATAGGAGTGATGCTAGGACGAGGCCAGTACAACCCTCTCTGCAACGACATCTGGGGGCTCTGCCGCTCCTCCTGGGTGGACGAGCCGAAGCTTATCGCCTTGCTTAGGATTGAATATCGGGACGGTACCGTCGAGGCTGTGACGACAGACTCTTCATGGAAGGTCACGGGCGGCCCGGTGGTCTATGACGACACCCGCCACGGAGAGCTCTATGACGCTCGTCTGGAAAAGGAAGGCTGGGACTCACCTGGCTATGACGACTCTACCTGGGACAACGCCAGCGGAATCTCGATGGACGCACGGCTGGTCGCCCAGACAATGCCTCCCGTACGCAGGCACGAAGCCCTGAAGCCTGTCAGGACATTCGACTCCTACCAGGGCAGCAAGGTCTATGACATCGGAAAGCAGATTCCAGGCTGGGCCAAGGTGAAGGTCAAGGGACCACGCGATGCAAAAATCCTCGTAGAGTACTGCGAGAGGCCTTCCAACAAGGACATCTGCCCGGATCTGGCTCCTTCCTGCTATGAGTATTCCAAGCCGGACCCGCTCTACGCCTCGTTCTACGACAAGTGCACCAACGTACGCCAGCAGAACGGCTACATCATGAAGGGCGACCCGGCCGGAGAGACCTTCGAGTGCCACTTCTCCTACAAGGGATTCCGCTACATCAGAGTGTGGTCCGACAGCGAAGTGGAGATCCTCGGTGTCGAGGGCATTCCTGTCCACACCGATTTTGAGACAACCGGATCGTTCGAATGCTCCGACCCTGTGGTCAACACCCTGCAGCAGAACGCCATCAACAGCATGTACAGCAACTTCGTGAGCATCCCTACCGACTGTCCGCACAGAGAGAAGCAGGGATGGACCTGCGACACCTACATCGTAAGCAGGGCCGCGATGTACAACTTCAACATGGCCCTCTTCTTCGAGAAATGGGTGCGCGACCTTGCACTGTCGGAGACCCCTCAGGGCGGTTACACCACAGTCGCCCCTGCCACCGGCTATGACGGGAACTCTTCGACGACCTGGCCTGCGGCCCTGATCTACGTCCCTTACGACGCCCTCAACTTCTACGGCGACACCAGGATCCTCTCGGACAATCTCCGCAACATGAAGACCTTCGCTGCAAGCAGCATGGCCAGGGAGATTCCTGGCAAACCGGACATCATCAACGACGTGCTCGGCGACTGGGTCTCCCCGCATCCGACCATCGACGACACCAAGCCCCGCCATAACGACATGGCTCCGCCTGAGGGACTTCCGTTCTACGGAACCACCTCCCACTACCGCGTCCACAAGCTGATCTCCAGGATCGGAGCCGCGCTCGGTGACAAGGAGACAGAAGAGTCCTATGCTAGAAGGGCGGAAGAGATTGCCGGACATTTCAACGACGAATTCTTCGACCCGGAGACCCACACCTACCACGGCACCATCCCTACCGGCTACCGCCAGAGCACCAATGCGACCGCTCTCTGGTACGGACTTGTCCCGGACAATGAATATGAGACCGTAGAAAACGGCCTCGTCGAGCAGATCAGAGCCAACGGAGACCATCTCGGCACAGGCTTCCTAGGAATCCAGTCCCTGATGGGAATCCTTCCTGACAAGGATCCTGAACTTGCATTCAGGATGGTCACCCAGCCTACCTACCCGCGCTGGGGCTACATGGTCGCCCGGGGCGCTACCGGAATGTGGGCGACATGGGACGGCTACGATTCCCAGAACCACCTGCCGTTCAGCATGGTAAGTGAATATTTCTACCGTCATCTCGCCGGCATCCGCTTCGACGAGACCGCCCCGGGGTTCAGGAACATCCTCATCCAGCCCGCCTTCATCTCCTCACTTGACCACGTGCGCTGCCACTACGACAGCATAAACGGCCGGATCGAGAGCAACTGGACGAAGAAAGACGGCAAGGTCACCCTCGAGGTCACCATCCCAGGCAACACCACCGCCGACGTGGTTCTCCCGGAGGGAGCCACCGATGTCAAGGAATTGGGAACGGTCCCGGCTGAAGGAAAAGACGGAATCCTCTCCGTTGAGGACGGACGGATCCGGATCGGTTCGGGACATTACACCTTCACGTTCGGTATCTGATTCTTCAAACAGCCGGTCCAACACTCCGGAAAGTCATTCTTCGGCTTTTTTCAAAACAAAGGCACTATTATAGTTTGTCAATATTTCAATTTTGAATTGTTTTCGTAAATTTGTACGACGATTATATGCAGTAGTACTAAATGATGGAATCTATAAAAAAGGCTCTGTCCTGTTGTGCAGTCACGGTTACTGTCTTTGTTTTGTCCGCCGGCCTGTCATGTTCAAGACAGGAACCTGCTGCACCACATGGAAACGCCGCCATCAAGATTGAGGTGACCGGACTGGACACAAAAAGCCAGGTGACGACTACCAGCGCACTTGAAGCTTCAGGAGCCTTCACCATGGATGCTTTCATCGATGACGTATACGAAGACGAGGATGAAAACGTCTATCCTGCCGGACAATACATCGACGGATCCACTGCCGGAGGCAACGTCAGACTCAGCGGAAGGACATGGAGCCTGGTCCCGAAAAGTGACGGCACCCCTTGGACCTGGGTTGGCAGCATCCCTACATACTTCTGGGCATGGTATCCTGTAAACGTCTCCGGTAGAGCCATATACGGACCAGAAGACATCAGCACCAGCCACGATAAAATCAAATATTCAGGCAAACTGCTTTTCTCCTACACGACCCCGACTCCCAACCAGATCAATGATGCTGACAGGGCATATGACCTTCTGTTCGCATATTCAAAGCAGACATTCATCAAGAAGAACAACAACGACGCAGTCACAATCACGTTCCACCACGCACTCTCTCAGGTGAGATTCTGCGTCAGCACGGATGACGGCACTTTTGATGCGACCAGCCTTTCCATCAAGAACATCTCCATTTCAGGACTGAAGACGAAGGGGAAAGCCTCTTTTTCCGACTCAGGCAATGCGGCGATGAACAACAGTCACGTCAGTTTCGACTGGACCGACCTGGAAGGGAACGGGACATACGGCCAGAATTACGGAGCCAGTTTCAAGACATCCAGCGTAGCAAAATGGGACAAAGGTTCGTACACCTCACCGGTTGACCACAAGACCTACAATCTCTACACGTGCAACAACGTGTTCTTCTTCATCCCGCAGAAAGTAACAGACACCAATCAGATGACCGTCACTTTCGAGGTTGACGGGAAGTATATCACAAAGACTGTCCCGATTGCTGACAATGACGGAGTCCAATGGATTGGAGACTATTACTACACCTACAAGATCAACGCTACCAGAGTGGGAAGGGACATCGATCTCTCTGTAAGCCTGGCCGGATGGTCCGACAGGGATGACAAGATTTTCATCTGACGTCAATCATGAGAAAGGCATACATACTCGTCACAGCAGCATCACTGGTCCTCGCTTCCATGGGATGTCAGGATGACGTTTCCGGTCCGGAGAGACAGAACATCATCTTTTCCGTAGACGTAGAAGAGAACGACAGCCTCACGAAGGCCCTGCTGGAGCCGGACGACCTCCTGACCACAGGTACGGAAGTGATGGTCTACGGTTTCGCTTCCAATGGAGACATCCCCGGCCACACATCAAGCGGCGCCGGTTCGACAAAACTGAACCAGGGGCAGATCATCAGCTACTCCGGCGACAGAATCTGGAGCTACGCCAGCGGTGAAGCCTACCAGTGGAAGGATGCGGACCACCGGTTCTTCGGATGGCTGGTCGACGACAACAAGTCCGGCATCGATGCAGCGTCCTTCTTCGGATCAGGATTCTCCTTCAATGGCAGCACCCTGACAGTGCCGGCCAAGAAAATGGGCATCAACAAGGACAATCTTGACTTCGCATACTCCGACATCACACTGCGCACTGCATCTTCTGCCGACTATTCCGCAGTCGGACTGACGCTCAAACACCTGTTCGCCAGTTTCAGTCTCGGTGCAAGGAACTATACCAAGAACTCGCTTTCCATCGACCATGTCTATCTTCACGGCCTGAAGGACAACAAAAGTGCTGCCATCAACTACAGCGGCACCAGCGTCAGCACTACATATTCTGGGGGCACGACCATGACCGCCGTGGACCTTCTGAACGGAAACACTGTCACCCTGGCCAAATCGGACACAGAAGGCGACCGCAAGGCAAATATTATCGGCACAGTCTCAAACACAGCTACTTACTTTCTTGTATGGCCTCAGACCGAAGGTGAAATGACAGCGGACGGGACCGAGACAGATGGGGTCTGGATTCCTGCGGACAGTGCCCAGCCGTACCTTGAGATTGTGTACCACGAATGCAGTGACGCTCCTATCACGGTTGATGTTCCTATCCCGCACGAATGCGACACCAATGCGTCCAACGACGATGGATACGGGCTCGGCTGGGCTCCTGGTGTACGGCACCAGATGGAACTGTCCTTCTCCGAGAAAAAGATATGTCTGACTTTCAAGGCAGCCGGATGGGACAAGCAGGAGACTGTCATAGACATAGGCGGATCCGTGGCCGTGCCTCACAAACTTCAGCTCGCAAGTGATTTCATCGGCAACTGTGTCCTTTCATCGACAGGTGACACAGCCTTCTTCAAAGCGGGGATCCCCATCATCCTTGAATTCGGAATAGACCAGCCGAAGAACGCATCCTGGATTGTAAGCAAGAACGGAGACTGGGACAGTTTCGATGTCTGCAACTATCCGGACGGAGTACGGAAAGATCCTGATGAAATACTCACTGCGGAAGGAATGATCGTTCCGGGCACACTCAGCAAGATTGCGATCTATCCTCCGACCACGAATCTGAACAAAAAGGAGTATGTCCTCACTCTGTCCTTCTCGGTCCGCTTCAACAACGGAGACATCACGGACATCAACGGACAGATTTACGACGATGACAGTCCGAAAACGTTCGTGTTCATCAAATAATGTTAATCGGCGAATATGAAGAAACGCACAGCATACATCCTGGCCCTGTTGCTTTCCCTCGGGATATTCTCCTGTTCCGAGGATGAAACACACGTCAAGACTGAAGATGGGATATCCATTACATTCAGGACTGCCGGACATTCCGAAGTCAGCATAAAAAGCGTTGTTCAGGGAGATGATGATTTCAACGAGAATCTGCTCAACTCGATATATTACTTCTTCTATCCGAAAGACTCGACCAGAAAAACTCCGGCTGTAAGCGGATTCAAGTCCGGAATATCGGAGACGGAGGAATATTCGGTCACCATACCGGTGAGTTCCAATACTCTTATCAACAATCTGTTCAAGGCTGACAACATGTGCCAGCTGTTCGCCGTGGCAAACCCTCCGGCGGAACTTGAAGCATTGTTGAAAAACGATCCCACCCTTGCCCAGCTGAGGGCCTCAGTCGTCCTGTCCTCCCTCAAGGAAATTCCCCAGGACAACTTCGTAATGGTCTACGACGGACTTGTGGAGATCGACTCCAGAACCGCAGAAGTTGCACTGGACGCCACTGTCGAGATGAAGCGGCTGGCCACCAAGTTCACGATAGGAGCCTATGTCTCTCCTCAGATCATCGATGGAGACAGAGTCTACACACCGGATGGAGTCAGTGTGTCGATCTGCAACGGAATCAACCGGACCACTCTCAAGGGATGGGACAAGACAGTGGTGAGCGGCAGTGACTATTTCGACACGGAATCCGCTGCCCTGGGACAAAACGGGACAGAGACAGTTGATGGCGAAAGTTTCGTGAAGTTCTGCCCGGAGCAGCCCCTCTACACCTATCCGATGGAGTGGGAGTTCAACAGCAAGACCGAACCTTACCTGCTGTATGACGTAAGATGGAAGGTCACCGAGGAAGGGAAAGGAGTCTCTTACAAAGACCTGTATTACAAACTGACTCTGGGCAAGAGGTCCATCCTGTCCAATGAATGGTACGACTTGTTCGCCAAACTCACCATCCTGGGAAGCCTCTACCCTGAAGAACCGACCGAAATCTACTTTTTCATGGACTATCAGGTGGCGGACTGGACACTGGCCTTCGATCCTGACGGCGCACCGAACACTCCGGCCGACATCAAGGACACCCGTTATCTTGTCGTAACTCAGAAAGAGTGGACCTTGAACAACAAGGGTGTAGTGGAGATTCCGTTCTCGTCAAGCCATGTCTGCTCCTACTCAAACTTGAAGGTGACATGCCTGGACTACAAGACCGGAGAAGAAAGAAAAACCGTCTACCCGTCAAGCGGCCACACTCTGAACCAATTGAACAAACCCGTCGAGATTGTCATCGACAATTCCGGTGTCATCACGGTGGCTCACGAGCTTACCAACAGCCTTGGTGCCGGAAACAAGCTTGATGTGACTCCTTACACAATCGAGTTCGACTTCCACCACGACAGCACTGACCCGGACATCCTTGACAAGTTCACAGAGCACATTACCATCATTCAGTATCCGGCACTCTCCCTTGTCACCTACGCAAACAGCGGCGGCAGGTCCTCATCCAACGACTACGGTTACACATATGTCAACAGCCGCCAGAGCGGGAACTGGCAGATCGTGCTGGGCGCCAACAATCCGAGCAGCAGTTCTGACAACACAAGCATCTATCTGACCGTCATCACTGTAACACAGTTTGACCCGTCCACAGGATTCATCGTCGGAGATCCGAGAGATCCAGAGTACAACAACCTCAGCACCTCAACTACCGGAGCCAACGTGTCCTGGCATGCCGTGAACCCAGTCAATGCTCCGACCAAATACAAAGGTGACGGACAGACCGGCAACCGGCAGATCAAGTACTACCACCCGACGATTGATGACGGGACGATGGACAATGTGGTGGCTCCATCCTTCAGAGTCAATTCGGCCAACTGCAGAAGCGGACAGAACGAAACATACCAGGATGCCAGACAGCGGTGCGCTTCCTATCAGGAAGACGGTTATCCTGCAGGACGCTGGAGACTTCCCACTCTGGCCGAGTGCAAGGTCATCCAGACTTTGTCCAGCAACGGACTCATCCCTACCATATTCATACAAAAGAATTCTGCCTACTACTACTATGCAGGAGGCTGGTTCCTGGGAAATGCCAATGCGGCGACCCCGGGCGACTGGCATGACAACGATGTGAACTATCATGACGCAGCCGCACGTTGTGTCTATGACGAATGGTACTGGTCCCAGGTTGATGACACCATGGGTTGGGACAATTCCGACAAGGACTTCGTATGGGGTGACGTACCGGACGATTTCGTCATTCCTGCAAGCAGCAACTGACAAGAATTGAGAATGGCAAGATGAAAAGATTCCTCTACATACTGCTGGCCGCTGCGGCTCTGCTTTCCTGCACCAAGGAAAGGATGTCCGACATGTTTCCTGAAGCGGCTGACGGAACAGAACTGGGTTATGAGCACGACGGGAAAGTCACCTTCGGGTTCAACATCGACCCGTGTACGGTTACAGGTACCAAAGCCCTGACCGAAACCTCCGACATCAAGAGCATCCATGTAGCGGTGTTTGACACTTCCGGTTTCAAGCTTTCCGACTATGCCGAAGCCCAGAGTGTCGACCCTGCTCTCCAGAACGATGTGGACTACCAGTACACCATCGAGCTGAAGGTGTCCTCAAAGCCCCGCATCCTGCATTTCATTGCAAACGGTCCCGAAGAGTTGAGGTTCGGTTCCGAACAGGAGGTCATCGGAGGACTGTGCACCAGATACGATGCCGCTGAAGAGAATGACACCGACAGAAAGGATGCGTACTGGCAGAGGATATGCCTCGACTACATAGCCCCGAGACCCAAGACAAACGATGCCGACAGTCTGGACAGATACAATGACGTTGTCAGCAACCTCAGTTCAATACGTCTCATAAGGAATTATTCAAAAGTCTCGGTAAAGGTCTCAGAAGCCTGCAATAATTTTGTTCTGGAAGGATTCTGGATGGTAAACTATCCCGACAGGGGAACAGTGGCTCCCTACAACAGGAACACAGGCAGGTTCGTGACAAATTACCTGGATTATGAATCAGTGGAGGATATTGAAGGGAAAGGTTATGTTAAAGACGATGCCGGAGTGGACACCGATTTGAAGCAAGCGGATTACCAGGGATTCATGCTTTCTTCGACAGAATTCATCACCCCGGAATTCACAGACGCCAGTTTCCAGCCCTCAGACGCAGACCATGTCGCCACAGGCTATGTCTACGAACGCGAGAAAGCCGTAGTCTCGCCTCTTTACCTTATCATAAAAGGCAAGTATAACAACTCCACCTCTTCCAGTTACTACAAAATTGCAATGCAGGACAAGGACGGAGATTTTTATGCGATGCTCAGGAACTTCAACTACCTGGTCGAGATAGAAAGCGTCTCGTCCGCAGGCCATGACTCTTCCGAAGAAGCCAACGCAGGAATGCCTAGCGGAGACATATCCGTCAACGTGGAATACCAGGATCTGCCAAATATTTCAGACGGGAACTCCAGAATGACAGTCAGTGCGACTCAGCTGATCATCGTCGGGAAAACAGGCAGCCAGGCAACAGGCCAATTCTGGTACCGCTACGAACCGGATCTCTCTTCAACAGCAACATGCAACCGGCTGGAGTCCGAGGTCTCCGCCCCCGGTCAAGATTATGTCACGATTGAATATGCCGGGACGGAAGGTTCTTCTGGTGCAGTCATAGAATCTCTGGCAATGGGCGCACTTGGCCCTGATAACAGGGAGGTTACCATAACTACGACCAAAGTCGGCAATGTCAAGAAAGAGCAGACCATCACGATAACCGGCAACCATACTGACAGCAGAGGATACAAGTCAACTATTACAAGAACCATCAACCTTGTGCTCAGGGATGCTCTCGATCTCAATCTCATTTCATCACCGAACACCGATCCGCTGACAGGAGATTCCTATGTTGAAACAGGCAAGGACAAATCTGTCGTCCTCCATCTTGGAATCGAGCAGGGACTCCCTCCGTCCATGTTCCCGCTGACATTCATCATCGACCAGACAGTGAACAGTCTCACACCAGACAATGAACACACCGAGCAGGACCTTCCGGTCCACTACGGCAAGGATTCAGACGGCCGCCCTACCTACTGGTTTGAAAAGACGATTTCCTGGAAAGAATATGAGGATGCCGGAACCGCCGGTGATTTCAAGACTTTCCCGATCTTCTTCAAGACCATGATAGAAGAAAGCGCCACCCTGGTGAAGATATCAAATGACTATTTCAAGGCTGATTCCGTCCATGTCTTCAACTACACCCCGGCACTTTTCACCGACCTCGCCTTCAGTGGCTCGAATCACGAAGTTGGCACACAGGAGACCTTCTCATTCAAGATGAGTCAAGCATACAAGGGAGATGTAACCCTCAGGATCAAGGGCCTGGAACCGGCATCGGGCTCCGGTCTGGTGCATCAGAATGTAGATGCCCAGGGTTACCACATCTTCACATTGCCTGTAGATGTCGCAGCAGATGAAACAATCAGTTTCAATGTGACACCATATCTGGGAGGTACTGCCACAATAGAGCTTTCCGCTTATCTGTTCAAGGACAACAGCGCCTCCGTCTACGTCGATGATGGAGACAGTTCTGTCTATATCAACGTGGAAGGGACAACGGGAGCTGGAGAGAAATTCGTCAAGGTCAACGGTCAGAAAGTCTATGGGGACAATCTGATTCCGGGGATGGGTGCGACCCTTACCATCTACATTCCTTCCGGCATGACTGGAACCGTCACCCTTGACAAGGGAAACAGGAACATCACTCTGACAAGAGGAAGCATGACAAACATCAACGGAGTGAGTTATTACAGCTATACAACATCTACGACCAACCGTTACACAGCCCCTGTCAGAGGAGATTCCGAGAGCGGATTCTTTGACATCATGACCGTAAGCCTGGGAGACAGCATCATCGGCGCAGTCTCTGTACCGGTTTGGGGCATCACGGTCGGGTCGGAAGCCCTTTCAGGAGTTACTCAACAAACTTACAGCCAGACAAACGGAACCGGCTGGTACCTGATCAGAAACAGCAGCTACCCGGACGCCCACCTCTACTACGATACCAACATAAAAGGACGGGACTCAGCACCTGAGTACAGTTCCATCTTCGGTTTCAGTTCGACTACCGGCTCAACGAAGATTGCCGTGCCTGCAGCTGCGGCCAGCAGCCTCTACTTCGTCAATGGAACGAGTTCGGCGCTGACATGCAACGGCACAGGAACGACCCACACGTTCAACGGCACACAGTTCTCGTACAAGACCGGTTACGGATACAGCAGCACCACATACTACTGGTCTCAAAGTTCTGACACCGGAACAGTCCAACCAAAGACATCGTCTGGTTCTTTCAAGGTCTACCCAGTGACATTCAGCGCACCCTGAAACAATGATTTGAAAGATGATACATTTCGACTGCGACTACATGGCGGGAGCCCACCCGCAGGTGCTTGACGCCATCGTCAGGAACAACCTCACACAGACATCCGGCTACGGTGCGGATGATTTCTGCGACAGAGCAAAGGAACTGATAAAGAAAGAATGCGGCACTCCTGACGCAGAGGTGTTTTTCCTTGTCGGAGGCACACAGACCAACTCGACCGTAATCGACGGTCTTCTCCGGCCGGGCGAAGGGGTGCTGGCCGCACAGACCGGCCACATCAACATCCATGAAGCCGGAGCCATCGAACTTTCCGGCCACAAAGTCCTGGCCCTGCCTTCACACCAAGGCAAGCTGGATGCCGGTGAAGTCCGTGCCTGGTTCAAGAATTTCTATGCGGACGATTCCTGGACCCACATGGTCGAACCGGGAGCGATGTACATCTCCTTCCCTACTGAGGTCGGAACGATATATTCATTGGAGGAACTGACCGCCTTGTCCGATGTGTGCCACGAACACGACATCCCTCTCTTCGTCGACGGAGCCAGACTGGGTTACGGCCTCGCTGCTTCCAAGGATGTCACGATCAAGGATATTGCCAGGCTGGCCGATGTCTTCTACATCGGTGGTACCAAGATGGGACTCCTGTGCGGGGAGGCAGTAGTCTGCACAAGGCCGGGGCTTCTGGGCCGTTTCTTCACCCTGATGAAGGCCCGTGGCGCCGTCCTTGCCAAAGGAAGGCTCCTGGGCATGCAGTACGAAGCCGCCTTCAGGGACGGTCTGTACTACAGGATCGGGGAGCATGGAGTTGCTCTTGCCATGCGTCTG
>JAKSJH010000029.1 GCA_024398315.1 Bacteroidales bacterium | reverse complement strand
TTACGAGAAGTACGATCAGTTCCTCAAGCAGTAATTTCCCGAATCAGGGGGCACGACCCCTTGATCCGTCACCAGGGGATGGCTCAAGCGACCATCCCCTTGTTTTTTCACAACTTCTTAAAGATCGAGAATATGAAACTGAAAACCTTAATCGTCTCTCTGGTTGCGCTGATGATCTGCAGTGCGTCCTATGCCCAGATGTATCCTGTCAACTGGAAGAAGATGAAGAAGATTGTCAGGAATGATCCTGAAATGGTCCAGGGTCTGATTGACAGACTGTCGGCTGAAATCCCCGATTCGACCTTGACAATCAAGGAGAAGGTGATCGCATTCTATGGCCAGTCCATTATTTCCGGATTCGTCGGCTGGATTATTCCTGTCGATTTGAATGATGCGTTCAAGAAGGAAGATTACAAGCTTGCTCTGGAAAAGGCTCAGGCGCTTCTTGAGGATAATCCGTTCAACACCAGAGCGTTGTTCATCGCTTCGGCGTCAATTGCCGCTATTGTGGATTCCGGTGATGAGTCATACACGATGGACGATGCATTGAAGTATTATGTCAGGATGATGGTGCTGCTGGACACCATAGCCGCGACGGGCAATGGCGACAAGGATCATCCATACTATGTCGTAAGCATTGACAATGAATATGACTTCATGCGCTACTATCTGGAGCTGAAGGGCACTGGAAGCCAGTCTGTACGTAATTACAAGGGACATCCTTTTGATGTGTTCGAGCTTGGCTCGGGCAGTGATTATTATGCAAGGCCTGAGATCTGGTTCGAGATTTCCAGGGTGACAGAGCTGGAGAACAAGTTGTTCGGCGGCCTGTAGCAGTCCAGGTCGAAGGCCCCAGTGCTTCAGCAGCTCTCCTCCGGATGTCCGGCGGGCTAAAGCCCTGCTGCTCGGGCCGCAAGCATCAAAATGCTTGCTGTAAACACCCTCACGACCTTCCGCTTCGCTCCATCCCGTCTCGCACTGCGTGCGATCCACCCATTCATGTGGCCATGGGCGGCCACAGGCCGCCGGAGGAGAGCTGCTGAAGCACTGGCGAAACAGGTCAGCTGCATCTGGACAGACAATAAAAAAACAAGAGGTCGGCTAAAAAGCCGACCCCTTCCTCAGTTGGGGTGCGATGTGGGGCTCGAACCCACGACACCCAGAACCACAATCTGGTGCTCTACCAACTGAACTAATCGCACCGTGTTAGGGAATGCAAAGATAGGGATTTTTTTTTACTCTCCAAGTTTTTTGTCGGTGGTAGGTGGGATTTTTAATGTAAATAATGTAAATTTGCCTTCGAAGTGGAGTCCGATTGATTGAACAGTCGGTTCCAACCGATTATTGAACAGAAGTTCATCAACCGAATGGAGAAGAGATCCAGATTATATTCAAGTCTTGTCCTGTTGGCCATCTACGCATTTTTCTTTGCGTCGACCAACCTTTTCTACCATTCGCACCAGATCGAGAACATGAAGATTGTCCACTCCCATCCGTGGAGCGGCGGCAATCATGCACATTCGACTGGACAGATTCTTCTCATCAACATAATCTCAGCGCAGATCTACGAGCAGTCCGCTTGCGTCACGGCTCCGGATGCTGTCGCAGTATTTCTCAATCCGCCTGAATCTCCATTTTATGTGGAATCAGTTCCGGTCAGGGAATTCCATTTCGTTTCTCTCAGGGATCCTCCTTGTCATGAGGACCGTGCTTGAAATGTCTTTCATTTCAAACAAAGCACTGTCTATGTAGCTGACAGGCTGTTACCAGCCATACGACCGCACATTCCGATGGAATGCTGTGCGTCTTCATGTCCTGCATGATGAACCGCAGGACGCATACATACATATTCAAGACAAGACAATCATCTCATGAAACTGAAATATCTTGCCGGGACCGTTGTCCCTGCATTAATTGTGACAGTAATGTCCTCATGTTCCGGTAGAACTGAGGCCGCTGCTGAAGAAATCACCTGTCATCTCGACACTGTGACAGTCAGTGCCGGTTCTCCTGTGCTGTCAAAACTCATCATTGAAGAAGCATTGGAGGAACCTTTTTCCAGCGAGTTCCGAACTGTGGGTACGGTACAGGCTGAGACCGGGCGTTTCGCTGAGGTCTGTCCGCCTTTCGATGGCCGCATCATGAACTCCTCGGTACGCCTTGGCCGCAGGGTAAGGGCGGGGGAGACACTCTTCGAGATGTCTTCTCCTGATTTCCTTGAGTCTTCCAAGGTATATTTCCAGAACGTCCGCAATTATGAGAAAGCAAAGGCGGACCAGGAGAGGCAGGCTTATCTTCATGAAGCCGGAATCATCTCTCAGAAGGAACTGTCGGAGGCTGTCGTCGCAGCGGAGAACGCCAGGCAGGAGATGGAATCTTCTGCGGCTGCTCTCAGGGTCTATGGTGTGGATCCGTCTGATCTCAAGCTGGGCCAGCCTCTCAAAGTAACAGCTCCAATCAGCGGAGAGGTTGCGTTCAACAGAGTCACTCCGGGTTCTTTTGTGAAGACTGACAGCGAACCGCTTGTCACTATTGCCGACCTTGGCAGAGTCTGGGTCACTGCTTTGGTGAAGGAAAGGTTCATCGGAGTGGTCAGCAAGGGAGGCTCGGTCGAAATATTCACTGAAGCTGATCCTGACAAGCCTGTTTTCGGTACCATACTCAATGTCGGCAATCTTGTCGATGAGGAGACCCGCTCGGTCCAGGTTGTGGTCAGCTGTGACAATTCCGACATGAAGCTCAAGCATGGGATGTACGTTTCTGTGCATTTCCTGTCAGAACCGGTGAACACTGTCGTTCTGCCGTCGACAGCCGTGTTCCAGGGCGAGACAAGCAGTTTTGTCTATGTCTGCACGGGCTCGGACCTCAGTTTTGTAAAACGGAACGTGGTGGTCGGGCAGTCAAGTGACGACAACACCAGAATCTGCATCGAAAACGGTCTGGAGCCTGGTGAAAAGGTGTTGGTTGAAGGCGGACTCTACCTTAACGACTAGACGATGAAAAATACATTGTTCAAGAATGTCCTCAAGAGGAGATGGCTGATCGCCACGGCCTTCCTGATGATCTGCATCATTGGTGTCTATGCTTGGAATCAGCTTGCTCTGGATGCCTATCCCGACATCGCCGACACCACCGTACAGGTTGTTACCCAGGTCCCCGGTCTGGCGGCCGAAGAAATGGAGCAGCAGATAACTGTTCCGCTTGAGCGTGTCCTCAACGGTATGCCTTCACTTGTCATGATGCGAAGTACCAACACTTTCGGAATATCAACGATCATGCTTGTCTTCAAGGACGGTACGGAAGACTACTGGGCCCGCCAGAGGGTGCGCGAATGCATCGACGGTGTCGACCTTCCGTTTGATGCCGCCCCTGAACTCAATCCTCTTACGTCCCCTACCGGAGAGGTGTTCCGCTACATCCTCAAAAGCGACAGCCACAGTCTGAGGGAACTCACCGACCTGAACAAGTGGGTGGTCATCCCACAGCTGACCCGGATCTCCGGAGTGGCATCCGTCAGCAATTATGGAGGAATCACTACTCAGTACCAGCTGGAGATAGATCCTGACAAGCTGGCTGAATATTCAGTCTCCCTGGCAGAAGTCCAGGAGTCCATAGACCTCAACAACTCAAATGCCGGAGGCAGCACCCTGACACGGGGGGACCAGAGCATGGTGGTCCGTGCGGAAGGTCTCATATCCGATCTTGATGACATGAAGAACATCGTGGTCAAGAACGTTGGTGGCACGCCTGTGTTCCTGAGCGACCTTGGAACCTTGCGCTACGGTAATCTTGAGCGCAAGGGTATCATGGGGTATCTTGATGACGAAATCGACAATACGGACGGCGTGGAGGGAATCGTCCAGATACTGAGGTATCAGAACCCTTCGGAAGTGCTTGATAAAGTGCATGATACCGTGGATGAACTGAATAGCTCGATTCTCCCTGCAGGCGTCAAGATTTATCCCGTTCTAGACAGGTCCAACCTTGTGGGAGCGACATTGGACACAGTCTCCCACACCCTCCTTTTCGGCATGCTCCTGGTCACAGGTGTCCTCCTTCTCTTCCTGGGAAGCGTGAAGAGCGCCATGCTGGTCGCAGTCACAATTCCGATCTCACTGCTGATAGCCTTCATCCTGATGTATCTGACCGGCATACCGGCCAATCTGCTCAGCCTTGGAGCCATTGATTTCGGAATACTGGTGGACGGGGCGATCGTGATGATGGAGTCGATACTCAAGAAGCGTGAGGAACGTCCGGAATCGGATTTCGACAAGAAGGAGATGGTCTTGACGGTCAAGAAGATCGCCAAGCCGATATTCTTCTCCACCCTCATCATCATCACCGCCTATCTGCCGCTTTTCGCCTTCCAGAGAATTGAGAAGAAGATGTTCACCCCGATGGCGTTCACTGTCGGCTATGCCCTCATCGGAGCCCTTATGGTTGCCCTCCTGCTCATTCCCGGTATGGCCTATGCTCTTTACCGCCATCCGCAGAAGATCTTCCACAACAAGTTCATCGAGAGACTGACCGTGAAGTTCCGCTCGCTGACGGAGATGCTTCTGGAGAAACCGAAGACCATTTACATCACTGTCGCCTCGGTGCTCTGTCTCGTGGCTGGCCTTGCAGTTGCCGTAGGAAAGGACTTCCTGCCGACTTTGGATGAGGGAGGAATATGGATCCAGGTGCAGACCCCTCCTGGAATATCCTTGGAGAGGTCCGCGGTCATGGCGGACTCCCTCCGTCATGCGCTCAAGGAATTCCCTGAAGTCACCTCCGTGATGACTCAGGTAGGTCGTGACGACGAAGGTACGGAGGCCTTCTCTCCGTCCCACATAGAGTGCAGTGTCGGCCTGAAGGACTATTCGCAGTGGAAGAAAGGCAAGACAAAGGAGGACCTTGTCAGAGAGATGTCGGAGAGAATCTCCTGCATGCCGGGCTACAAGGTCGGTTTCTCGCAGCCTATCATAGACATGGTCATGGATCAGATGGCAGGCTCGCATTCCGACCTTGCCATCAAGGTGTTCGGGGAGGATCTGGCGAAGGCCAGGGACATCGCCGGACAGGTGGTCGACATAGTGGGCGGCATCGAAGGAGCCGCCGATGTCGTGATAGACCAGGAGCCGCCGCTCCCTCAGCTCAGGATAAGAGCGGACAGGGACAAGATAGCCCAGCACGGACTCAATGTCGCCGACGTGGCCGATCTGATTGAAGTGGCTGTCGGGGGCAAGGCTGTCTCCCAGGTCTTTGTAGGCAGCAGGGTCTATGATGTGACCTGCCGCTATGTCGAGAGTTCGCGTGACACTCCGGAACACATCGGCAATCTGATGCTGACTTCAGCATCCGGAGCCCTTATCCCTCTGTCCGCAGTCGCTTCCATCGAGACTTCTCTAGGAGCGAGCTCAATCATGCGCGAGATGGGCAAGCGCTATCTGACAGTAAGGCTGAACCTCAGAGGAAGGGACCTGACTTCTTTTCTGAAGGAGGCTCAGGAAAAGATTGATGAGGAGATAGTTCTGGATAAAACTGAGAATCAGGTGCGCTGGGACGGCCAGTTCGAGAACCAGAACCGCGCCTACCGCAGACTTGCGGTGGTCATTCCGTTCGCCCTTTTCCTGATGTTCATGCTGCTCTTCGGGGCGTTTGGAAGATTCCGCCAGGCCGGCCTTCTCATCGCCCTGCTTCCTATGGCTCTTTTCGGCGGACTTCTCGCTCTGGTAGTCCGCGGAATGACTTTCAACATCTCCTCCGCAGTGGGTTTCATAGCCTTGTTCGGACTCACCATCCAGAACGGAGTCATAATGATTTCGCACATCAATGACCTGCGGAAAGGAGGCATGCCTCTCCGGGATGCTGTCGTCAGCGGAGCGTCCCATCGTCTGCGCCCTGTACTGATGACGGCCACGGTGGCCGTGCTCGGACTGCTTCCTGCTTCCATGGCTACAGGCATCGGCTCCGATGTCCAGAGACCGCTTGCCACCGTCATCGTCTACGGCCTGCTCTTCTCGACAGTGATCACTCTGATGATCCTGCCGACTCTTTATTACAAGCTTGAATCTCACGACTGGAAATCAGAAATGAAAAAAGATGAAGAAGATATCTAGCGCATTGCTGCTTTTTCTCCTCCCGTTCGCCGCGGTCGCCCAGACCATGACCTACGATGTGTTCATGAATACAGTGGCAGAGAAGAACACCGGCTATCTTGCCGAAAAGTACAGTATCGACATAGCAGCGGCCAACCTGCAGGCTGCAAGAGTGTTCAATGACCCCGAACTCTCTGTTGAATATGCCAACAACCAGGACTGGAACCTCCAGATGGGTCAGTCAGTCGATGTCGGATTGAACTATGACCTGGACCTGGCGGGGGTCCGCAAGGCCAGGATCGCAGTGGCCAGAAGCGAAAGCGAGATCACGGAAGCCTCTGTCGCGGCCTGTCTCGCCAATCTCAAGTTCGAAGCCTCTCAGGCCTGGGCCGAGGCCTGGCGGCTCCGCCGGACCTGTGAAGTCCTGGAGGCGTCGGTACGTGACATGTGGCAGATTGCAAGAAGCGACAGCCTCAGGCTGACTGTCGGCGACATAGGCCGCGCTGACGCTACCCAGAGCCGCCTTGAGGCCCAGGCTCTTTCCGGGGAACTCAGGACCATGCTTTCTGAATATTCAAACGCTCTTCGCAACCTGTCTTTCCTCTGCGGAGGTGAACCTGTCACGGAAATAGCGGATGACTTCCTCCCTTCCAGGGAGATGCCTTTCACCGAGGAGGCCGTATGTGACATGGCGGAGGCGAACAGGGCGGACCTCAAGTCTGCCGAACTATCACGCACCCTGTCAGAGAACAACCTGAGACTGGTCAAGGCATCCCGGGCCTTCGACCTTGGACTGAACCTGGGCTGGTCCTACAACACTCTGGTAAGAAATGAGATAGCCCCGGCACCTAAGTTCAACGGACTGGTTGTGGGAGTGTCGATTCCGCTAAAGTTCTCCAGCATGAACAAGGGAGAGGTGCAGGCCGCCAGGGCCGAGGTCCTTCAGAGTCAGAAGTACTACGAATCTGCTTCCGGACAGGTCCGTCTCGAAGCCTCCAGCGCCTACAATTCATTAATGGCAGCATGTGAAGTCCTCAGGCAGTATGACGAGACCATGATGGCCGAAGCTGAAAGCATCGTTGAAAGCCGCCGGACCGGGTACCTCAAAGGTGAGAGCAGTCTGGTCGAACTTCTTTCTGCCCAGCAGACCTACAGGGACATCATGCAGGCATGGATCGATGCGTCATGCTTCCGCTACCTTTGCCAGGCTCAACTGGAGCAGGCCATGGGATCAGCCTGGTAGAGGGGACGCGTTTTTCTGAATAATTTGATATATTTGCAGATATGTTCAGACATGTCATGACATATCTGCTGATGCTTCTTGGTGTCCTGCTGTCTTCACAGCACAAGGTGACCGAGAGTCTGCCCAAGGCGAGACCGCTTTCTCATTTCCCGGACACTGCGACAATGGTGTTCGTGGGGGATGTCATGATGCACCGCGACCAGATCTCAAATGCCTTGGGAGAAGACGGAAACTATTCATTCCCAACTTATTTCAAGGAAATATTGAATCCTCTGAAGGAAGCGGACCTGGCTGTCGCCAACATGGAGTTCACGCTGGCGGGGAAGCCGTACACCGGCTATCCTTGCTTCTCCGCTCCGGATTCCTATGCCGGCTATGTGGCGGACTGCGGCGTCGATGTCTTCCTGACGGCCAACAACCACATCCTGGACAAAGGAAAGTCTGGAATAGAGAAAACTTTGGGAATATATTCGGCCATGGAGTCCGAACGGGGCGTCCGCTACACCGGATGCGCTATGGACAAAGAGACCGATCTGGATGTCAATCCGCTGGTGATAAGGGTGAAAGGGACCAAGGTCGCTTTTGTCAACTTCACCTATGGGACCAACCAGGACCTTGAGACGGAATGGCCCAAGGTGCACCGCACTGACACTGCTTCGATTTCTTCAGCCATCATGAGGGCCCGCAAGAAAGGAGCCGAGTTCATCATAGCGCTGCCGCACTGGGGGACTGAATATTCACTGACACATTCGAAGTCACAGCATTCCCTGGCGGTCTGGCTTGCAGAGAAGGGCTGCGACGCCGTGATAGGCACCCATCCTCATGTCGTACAGGACCTGGAGACGGTCGAGGTGGGCGCAAAAGGTGGAAAACCGGCAAGGAAGGTTCCTGTGATATATTCATTGGGCAATATCGTGTCCAACATGACGGCTCCTAACACCAGGATAGGTCTGGTCGCGACTCTGCGGATCGTCACTGAGGAGGACGGCTCCCGCAGGCTTCTCGACCCTCTGACGACTGCCACATGGTGCTGCGTGCCCGGGACCATGACCTCCGGACACACTGTTGTGCCGGTCCGGAAGTTCTTGAACAGAAAGGACTTGTGGAAGTCTGCCGGAGACTATGACAACATGGTGAAGACCTATGACCGTGTCAAGGCTGTCACCAGGATTGATGAATATGAAAAAGACAATAACACTTGAAGCAATGGACCCCATCGAGATATTCGGTGTGGGGAACAAGATATTCGCTGCATTGTGCAGCCATTTCCCGGACTTGAAAGTGGTGTCCAGGGGCAATGAGATCCATCTGGAAGGCAGCGAGAGCCTGATTCAGGAGTTCTCCCAGAAGTTTGCTGAACTGGTGGAGCGCCGCCACCACAAGATGAACCTGACTGTCTTTGACGTCGACGACATCTTTGACGGTACTGTCTCTCCGGATGCGCTCAAGGTCTCCGGCGACGCCACCATCGTCCACGGCACGGACGGCAAACCGATCATGGCCCGCAACAAGACCCAGCAGGAGATGGTCAAGGCCTATTTCAACAACGACCTTGTCTTCGCCGTCGGACCAGCCGGAACAGGAAAGACCTATGTCGCCATCGCTCTTGCGGTGAGGGCTCTCAAGAACAGGGAGATCAAGAGGATCATCCTCACCCGTCCGGCCGTCGAGGCGGGGGAGAGGCTGGGTTTCCTTCCCGGGGACCTGAAGGACAAGCTGGACCCCTATCTCCAGCCGCTTTACGATGCTCTGGGGGACATGATTCCGGCAAAGAAGCTCCAGGACTTCATCTCCGACGGCACAATCCAGATAGCTCCTCTCGCCTACATGAGAGGAAGGACACTGGACCGCGCCTGCGTCATCCTCGACGAAGCCCAGAACACCAACATCGCCCAGCTCAAGATGTTTCTGACAAGAATGGGTGTCAACGCCAAGTTCATCGTCACCGGTGACGCCTCCCAGGTGGACCTTCCGAGAAAAGAGGATTCCGGCCTGCTGAAGGGCATTTCCCTGGTCAAGGACATCAAGGGCATCAGCACGATTTTCTTCTCCAACGAAGACATCGTGCGCCATCCTCTCGTCAACAAGATAGTGAAAGCCTTCGACCGGCATGAAAAAAACGAGGAAACTCCTTGCAAATCGGAATAAAACTGCGATATTTGCATAAAGGAATGCACAACACCTTGTAAAATAGAATATTTATTTACTATTTTGAATATGTCGATGTTCTACCATCTCCACCACCACCATCACCGCTGCGAAGAGAGGTACGCTAGTCGTGGATATCGCAGCACGCCGTGATATGTAAGCACGGACTCGCACGTACATGCTCAGGCAAGTCTTTTTTTATGAATCAATAAACAACAGTATAACATGCTCAGAATCGCAATCCAGGCCAAGGGCCGTTTGAGTGAGGACAGTCTGGAACTCCTCCGAGAGGCGGGGATCCAGGTGGATGACACCAAGAGGAAGTTCCTGTCACAGTCCAGGAACTTTCCTGCCGAACTACTTTTTCTCAGGGATGACGACATCCCCCAGGCAGTGGCCCTGGGAGTGGCCGACATCGGAATCGTAGGCTACAACGAAGTGCTCGAGAGAGAGCAGGACGTCGATGTGCTTGAGAAGCTCGGTTTCGGTCCGTGCCGCATCTCACTTGCCATCCCGAAGACCGAAGAGTACACCGGTCTGGAGTGGTTCAACGGCAAGCGTATCGCTACATCTTATCCTAACATCCTCGGGAAATTCCTCAAGGACAATGGAATAGAAGCCCAGATCTTCGTCATCACCGGTTCCGTCGAGATCGCCCCTACCGTAGGCATGAGCGACGCTATCTTCGACATCGTCTCCTCCGGCGGCACACTTGTCAGCAACGGACTCAAGGAAGTCGAGAAGGTGGTCTTCTCCGAGGCCGTCGTCGTCGGCAACAGGAATCTTGATGAAGATAAGCTCAAGATCTGGGAACAGGTGAAGTTCAGGATCAGGGCTGTCCGCGAGAGCCGCAACATGAAGTACCTTCTGATGAACGTACCGAACGACAAGATCGAAGATGCAATCAGGATCATACCGGCCATGAGAAGCCCTACCATCCTCCCTCTCGCCCAGGAAGGCTGGTCTTCGATGCATTCGGTCGTGGCGGAGGATGTCCTCTGGGAGAAGATCGAGCTTCTCAAGGAGATAGGAGCCGAGGGAATCCTCGTGCTTTCGGTTGAAAAGATGGTCCTCTAGACGTTCCTTTGAATATGGCAATCGACAGATACACGGAACCTTCACACACCCTGTGGGCAGCTCTTGCACAGAGAGCTTCGGAGAATGATTCGGACATTGAGGAAAGTGTCCGCTCCATCATTGAGGAAGTGCGCAGGGACTCTGACGAGGCTCTTCTGAGGTTCGAGAACCGTTTCGACGGTGCCGGGTTCACCTGCCCGTCTCAGATGGAAGTCTCCCAGGACGAGGTCAGGGAGGCGGAAGCCGCCGTCCCTCAGGACCTCAAGGACGCAATAGTGGCGGCATATTCAAACATCAGGAGATTCCATGAGGCGCAGATGCCGCAGGTGGTCGATGTAGAGACCGCTCCGGGAGTCCGTTGCATTCAGAAGGCGGTTCCGGTGCGCAGGGTCGGCCTGTATATTCCCGGGGGAAGGGCACCTCTCTTCTCCACGGTTCTGATGCTCGCCGCTCCGGCCAAGGTCGCCGGATGCAAGGAGATAGTGCTGTGCACCCCTCCGGGCAAGGACGGAAAGGCCAATCCGGTGATCGTGTATGCTGCTTCGCTATGCGGCTGCACTTCCATATTCAAGGTCGGAGGCGCACAGGCTGTCGCAGCGATGGCCTGCGGAACCCAACTGATAGGCAGGTGCGACAAGATCTACGGTCCCGGGAACCGTTTCGTGATGAAGGCGAAGCAGATGGTCGGTCTGACCCAGGCGGCCATCGACATGCCTGCCGGCCCTTCCGAGGTGATGGTGCTTGCGGATTCTTCAGCCGATCCTGAGTTCGTGGCTTCCGACTTCCTCTCCCAGTCGGAGCATGGCCCTGACAGCCAGAGCATCCTGGTCTGTGACAGCCAGGAGGTTGCGGATGCCGTTGAGGCTGCTGTTGAAAGGCAGACGGCCCTTCTGAGCCGCGGCGGAATCGTCGCCCAGGCCCTTTCACACAGCCGCATCATTGTGTTCAAGGACAGGAATGACATCATCGATTTCGCCAATGAATATGCTCCCGAGCATCTCATAGTCTCCCTTGAGGATCCTTGGTCCGCTGTGGACCGGATCCATGCTGCAGGAAGCGTGTTCGTCGGCAACTATACTCCGGAAAGCGCCGGTGACTACGCCTCCGGCACGAACCACACTCTCCCTACCTCAGGCTGGGCGAGGTCGTTCAGCGGACTCAACCTCGACGCCTTCATGCGCAAGATGACCATACAGGAGATCTCCCGCGAGGGACTGGAAGGACTTGGAGGCACGATACGCACCATGGCAATGGCCGAGGGACTTGATGCGCATGCGGCTGCGGTGAGTCTCCGTCTTGGGACAAACGAACAATAGAACTGACAAATGACAATAGAAGAAACACTTGCCCTGGCAAGACCGAACATTCTCGCTCTGGACCCGTATTCAACGGCCAGGGACGACTGTGGCGACAACCGTCCTGAAGTGTTCCTGGACGCCAACGAGAATCCCTACAACAACGGCATCAACCGCTACCCGGACCCTCACCAGAAACTGCTCAAGGAGAAGATCGCCGCAATCAAAGGCATCTCTGCAGCCAGCCTGTTCATCGGGAACGGGTCTGATGAGGCCATCGATTTGATGTACAGGGTGCTCTGCGTCCCGGGAAAGGACAATGCAGTCTCCATCGCCCCGAGCTACGGCATGTATTCTGTGGCCGCCGCCACCAACGACATCGAATTCCGCAAGGTCCAGCTGAGGGAGGATTTCACCATGGATTCCGAGGCGATGCTTGCGGCCTGTGACGACCGCACCAAACTGATGTTCATCTGCTCTCCGAACAATCCGTGCGGCAACACCTTCCCTGCCGGCCAGATCGAGGATCTTCTTGACAGGTTCAAGGGGCTCGTCGTCCTGGACGAGGCCTACATCGACTTCTCACAGTATCCTTCTCTGGTCTGCCTGCTCTCGGAACATCCTAACCTTGTGGTTCTGCAGACACTTTCCAAGGCGTGGGGAATGGCCGGCCTGAGGCTCGGACTGGCTGTCGCCGATCCTGAAGGCATCGCCCTGATGAGCCGGGCCAAATACCCTTACAACATCAACGTCCTGGCCCAGAAGATGGCTCTTGCGCGCATCGACGAGCGTAAGATGAAGGCCCAGGTGGCCGAGGTCGTCGGAGAAAGGTTCCGTCTTGCAAAGGAACTTGCCGGATGCCCTGAGGTCAGAAAGATATATCCGAGCGACGCTAACTTCCTTCTGGTGGAGTTCGACGACGCTGATGCAATGTATGACAAGCTGATTGCTCAGAAGCTCATCGTCCGCAACCGTTCGAGGGTCAAGGGCTGCGAAGGCTGCCTCAGGATCACCGTGGGCACTCCTTCAGAGAATTCAAGGCTCCTGCGCATCCTGGGCGTGCTCCCTGACAAACCGTCCAACGGCATCGAGATGCTTGGCGACAGACATGTCAGAGTCGTGCGCAAGACAAGGGAGACCGACATAACGCTCGATCTGGACCTTGACAATCCGGGCTCGGAGAAGATATCCACCGGTCTCGATTTCTTTGACCACATGCTCGATCAGATTCCTCATCACGGGGGAGTCTCGCTTGATGTGACCGCAAAAGGTGATCTCAATGTCGATGAACACCACACCATCGAGGACGTCGGCATCGCCCTTGGTGAGGCGATAGATGCTGCCCTTGGTTCCAAACTCGGAATCTCCCGCTACGGTTTCGTCCTTCCGATGGACGACTGCGACGCCTGTGTGCTGATAGATTTCGGCGGCAGGACCGATTTCAGGTGGGATGTGACATTCTCGCGCGAGAAGGTTGGCGACGTGCCGACCGAGATGTTCTGTCACTTCTTCCAGTCGGTCTGCACCGGAGCAAAGTGCAACCTGCACATCCAGGCCCGCGGGGAGAACGAGCACCACAAGGCTGAGGCTGTGTTCAAGGCCTTCGCAAGGGCTCTGCGCATGGCTGTGGCCCAGTCTCCTTTCCCTTACGACCTCCCATCAAGCAAAGGTTGTCTATGATAGCCATAATCGATTATAACGCAGGCAATCTCTGCTCCGTCGAGAACGCCCTTAGACGGCTTGGGGCGCAGTTCGAGGTCACTTCTGATCCCGAGCGCATAGCCGCCGCCAGCCATGTGCTCATGCCCGGGGTGGGTGAGGCATCATCGGCGATGGAGAACCTCCGCGAGAGGGGACTCGTAGAAGTCGTGAAGGACTTGAAGCAGCCTGTCCTTGGAATCTGCATAGGTCTCCAGCTGATGTGCACCTTCAGCGAGGAGGGCCGGACCCCCTGCCTGGGAGTCTTCGACACCGCTGTCCGTCGTTTTGACCCCTCTTCAGGAGCGAAGATCCCCCACATGGGTTGGAACACCATAACCGGTCTCAAGGGACCTCTGTTCAAAGGGGTCCAGGACGGTTCCTTTGTCTATTACGTCCACTCCTTCCGTCCGGAAATAACTGAGGAACAGACGATTGCTGTTACTGAATATGCCGGGTCCCCTTTCAGCGGGGCTCTGTGCCGGGACAATTTCTTCGGTACGCAGTTCCATCCGGAGAAGAGCGGTCCTGTGGGAGCGAGGATATTGAAGAATTTCATAGAACTATAGAATCATGCCAGCATTCAGCATCATACCTGCCATAGACCTGATCGGGGGACAGTGCGTCCGTCTGACCCAGGGGGACTATGACCAGAGCAGGACATATTCGTCAGACCCCCTCAGCATGGCCAGAAAGTTCGAGGATGCGGGCGCAAGGAGGCTCCATCTGGTCGATCTTGACGGGGCCAAGGCCTCCGCACCGGCCAATCTTGACGTGCTCGAGAAGATCGCCGGAGGCACTTCGCTGACAGTCGAGTTCGGCGGGGGGATCAAGTCCGAGGACTCTCTCAAATCGGTTCTTGACGCAGGCGCATCCTATGCCATCTGCGGCAGCATCGCTGTCACGCAGCCGGAGATGTTCCGCCAGTGGCTGGAGTCTCTCGGTGAGAAGATCATCCTGGGTCTGGATCTGAAGAACGGCTTTGTGGCCACTCACGGCTGGCTTCAGACCTCACAGGCCACGGCGGAGTCAGTACTGGGGGCATTCGGAGGACTTGTCCGTCAGGCCATCGTCACCGAAATCTCCCGCGACGGAATGCTCCAGGGCGTCGACACAGACTTCTACTCAAGGCTCCAGGAAGTCTTCCCGGATGTGGACATCGTGGTCAGCGGAGGAGTCTCGTCCCTTGCTGACATAAAGGAAATCAAGAAGAACGGTCTCCGTGCCGCGATTGTCGGAAAGGCAATCTACGAGGGTAGGGTGGACCTTTGCGAACTGTTTGCGGAAAATGCTGGCTAAAAGGATCATACCATGCCTGGACGTCAAGAACGGCCAGGTTGTCAAGGGCATCAACTTCGAGGGTCTCCGCGAGGTCGGCGACCCTGTGGAGATGGGTGCCGCCTACTCGTCTGAAGGGGCCGACGAACTGGTCTATCTCGACATCAGCGCTTCTTTCGAAGGGCGCAGGACATTCACTGACCTTGTCAGAAGGATAGCGGAAAGAATTGACATTCCGTTCACCGTCGGTGGAGGAATATCCTCATTCGAGGACGGTGCGCGTCTGCTTGATGCCGGAGCCGACAAGATCACCATCAACTCATCGGCAGTCTACAACCCGGACCTCATCGGTCGGATAGCCTCCCACTACGGCTCCCAGTTCGTGGTTGTGGCCATAGATGCCAGAACCGTTGCCGACGGACGCTGGCAGGTGATGACCCACGGGGGCAGGAAGGAGACTGACAAGGAACTATATTCATGGGCCAGGGAGGTCCAGGAGAGGGGAGCGGGCGAGATCCTGTTCACTTCCATGGACCACGACGGCACCAAAAACGGCTATGCCTGTCAGGCATATTCAAAGCTGGCTTCTTTCCTGACCATTCCGGTCATCGCTTCGGGAGGCGCCGGCAGCATCGAGCACATCCGCGAGGTGCTTTCGGATGGCAAGGCCGATGCCGCGCTGGCCGCCAGCATATTCCACTACGGCGAGATCCGCATCTCCGACCTGAAGAAGAGCCTCCTCGCCTCGGGAATCAACGTAAGAATCTAAAAATTAAAAATTTATGAATATGATCAATTTTGATGATTTGAAGAAAGGCGCCGACGGACTCGTGCCGGCGATAGTACAGGACAAGAACACTCTTCAGGTGCTGATGCTCGGCTACATGAACGCAGAGTCGCTTCAGAAGACCCAGGAAACCGGTCTGGTGACTTTCTGGAGCCGTTCCCAGGGCAAGCTCTGGACAAAGGGGGAGACCAGCGGCAACTACCTGCATCTGGTCGCCAGCGCAGTTGACTGCGACGCTGACACTCTTCTTGTCACCGCTGTACCTGACGGTCCGACCTGCCACACCGGTTCGAAGACCTGCTGGGGAGACGCTGTCCCTGAGCACAGAGGCTTCATCCGCGAGCTTGAGAGCGTCATCGTGGGCCGTCACGAGCAGATGCCTGAGAAGTCCTACACCACATCACTCTTCAAGGCAGGCACTCCGCGCATGGCCCAGAAGGTGGGCGAGGAGGCTGTGGAGACCGTCATCGAGGCCGTCAAGGGTGATGACGAAAGGCTTCTCTACGAGGCTTCCGACCTCATCTACCATCTTCTTGTCCTCCTCGTCAGCAAGGGCTACGGCATCGAGGACCTTGAAAAGGAACTTATCGTAAGGCACAAATAATCAATTGACAGTCATGGCAAGACAGCTTAAGACATCCACCCTGTGCGTCCAGGGAGGCTACAAGGCCGGGAACGGCGAACCGATCGAACCGCCTATCGTCCAGAGCACCACTTTCAAGTACGACAACAGCGAGGAGATGGCCATGCTCTTCGACCTGAAGAAGGA
>JAKSJH010000028.1 GCA_024398315.1 Bacteroidales bacterium | reverse complement strand
TGGAGAGGTTCATTATCTGCTTGTATGCAGACGGATCCACAGTCCTTGCCCAGATCTTCACTGGTGTGTCGTTAATCAAGAGTTCGTACATGATTTCTGATGTTCTATTGGTTTACGGCTGCAAAGTAAATGACCCGTTGCGCAATGTTTTTGCGTAGCGAAATAATATTTCGTATTTTTGAAAAAATCTGTCGTATGCCTGTAAACAAGAACGCGCTGCTTCGCTACAAGACCATAGACAACTGCCTGAGGAACACCGCCAGGCAGTGGACACTCGACGACCTGATCGACGCATGCTCGGATGCACTGTACGAGTACACCGGCAAGGACGACCTTGTGTCAAGACGCACTGTCCAGCTGGACATCCAGAAGATGCGCTCCAGCGAACTGGGCTATGAGGCCCCGATTGAAGTTTATGACAACAAATACTACCGATATTCGGATCCTGCATATTCTATCACCAGCACACCTGTCAGTGAATCGGACCTCAAGCAGATGCGAGAGGCGGTGGAAGTTCTGAAACAAATGTCCGGATTCAGCGGATTTGCGGGTATGGAGGACATCGTCGGGAGGCTTGAGGACCATGTTTGCGCAGTACGTCACGAGAGGAAGCCAGCCATCTATTTCGAGTCGAACGACAGGCTGAAAGGCCTGAACTTCATGACACCGCTCTATGAAGCTATTGTCGCGAAGACTCCGGTCAGAATGACATACCAGTCATTCAGGGCCATACAGCCTAAGACATTCCTCTTCAGTCCGTACATTCTGAAGGAATACCGCAACCGCTGGTTCGTATTCGGCAGGGGAGAACGCGACCGTTATGTAGTAAATCTTGCGCTCGACCGAATCGTGGCCGTGGATCAGACGGCAGGGGAGACCTTCATCGAGGATCCGAAGTTCGATCCGGAAGTGTATTTCAAGGACATGATAGGGGTGACGAAGATTCCGGGAACAATGGACAGGGAAACCGAGGTGCGTTTCTGGGCCGATGCTAAGCAGGTCCCGTATATCGAGACCAAGCCGCTCCACCAGAGCCAGATGGTACTGGAACGTAGTGAGGACGGATCAGCCATCTTCCAGCTGACCGTATGTGAGAATTATGAGCTGGAGAAAGCGATAATAGAATTCGGAGAAGGCATAAAGGTGCTTTCCCCGAAGTCACTTGTGTCCCGAATTCATTCCCGTCTGAAACAGGCTTTATCGCTCTATGAAGGAAGTCTATAGACCGCAGCAGATATCTATTAGCTCCTCGTATTCCTTCAGCTTGTCAACGACAGCATCAATTTCGACAGGCCCGCTGCCGAAGACATCCTCCCGGCTGATATAAGCGATAGTCATATACTGACCAGATCCGAAACGGTTTGGCCGGCGAATCTCAGGATGGTTTTCTTCTTTGGCCCTCCTCATCAGGCGAGAATGTTGCTCGTTCCTGACTGATGAATAGCTCCGCTCTCCGTCATACGAGATTTTGAAACAAAGGTTACCCTGTTCTATCTGAAGGTACATGTCACCCTCACCATAGGATACGAAGTGCCACCAGATTCCCAGGAAACCTCCCGCCGGATTGGCGACATAGTCCCATGATTCGATGTGCAAGCGGGTCTCAAGTTCCTTGTAGAAGCCCTGCCATGCGTACCAGCCCCACTTGGATACAGGAAGTTTGCGGAAACTTTCAGTCTGGTCATCCAGCCGTTGAAGATGCGACCTGTAATCAAGCAGGATGTCATTATCTCCTTCATACTCATTGAGACAAGCAAGAATGTCTTTGCGGTTGACAGTCAGATAACCGGCTTTCTCAATCCTTCGGAGCGTCGATTCCGGTTCATTCTCAGTCTTGACGTAGGCATAGCAGAGGTCATCCCGCTTTCCGGCATATTCTTGCTCCACCGTCTTCCGATAGCGTTCAAGCTGATTGTCATGAATGGAAGTCCCGACTTTGTCTTCTATGATCAGGAAGGTATTGTCATTCACCTCAGCCCAAAGGTCTATATTACACCACTGTCGACCGACATCGACGTAATTGATGGCGAAATCGTCATCCTTGCCGAGGACAAGTCTGAGAAACTTCTGGGCTACTGAATTCAGTTGTGGGTCATTGTCCCTGAATCTGGGATCGGCCCATTGAATGAGCCACGCAAACATGGCATCCTGGCTCAGCTCGGATGTGGCATAATGGAATAGATTTGGTGTATTGTTCATGGCTTTTTTCTCAAAATTCGCTGTAAAATTCGTCAAAATCATCGGGATTCTCTGCATAGTTGTAAAAGGAATCAGTCACTTCCAGCAGCTCCTTGACGTGGGGGTTATACTCTCAGCTCCAATGCTGCTCCAGCATAGGTATTGCTCGACGGGACGATTTGATCCTCCTATAAAGCCTGCGGGCCCTGTCGTCATCCCCTCCTCTCACCATCTTCAGGAAGGCAATCTTACCCATGATGCTGCGATATTCATCTTCACTACCTCCATACATCTCGTACTGGAATATTTGAGCGCGGAGGCGCTTCATCCATTTGCGCGAGACATTCAGGCGGTTCCCGACTGTGATGCCGGTCACCTCCTGCCTGGTGCCTTTCTTGAGGAGACGTGTTTTCTTCTCATTGATCCGGAATCCGCTGTCTTCTATGATTGAATGCAACTCGGTCCAGAAATCAGGATCACTCGCATAGACGCTGTGATAGCTGCTGAAGGTCATGTCATCCGCGTATCTTGTGTATGTAAGGCCGAATCGTTTTGCCAGTCCCCCGAGCCTTGCATCCATGGCTTCACATACGATGTTCGAGAGGACAGGCGAAGTCGGGGCCCCTTGCGGGAGGACATCCTCAGGAAGATCGTCCCCGGTTTCAGTCCATGTGCACAGCTTGGCAATGAAAACCGAAACATCCCTGCTGAAGTACTTCTGAAGAGCGTGAACGATTCTGTGGAAATATACACTTGGGAAGAAGTCCTTCAGATCCAGATTGAGGACATAGGTCTTACCGATATGCTGCTGTGCATTGGTGATGACAGAACGTTTCTCAATGAATCCGTGAGCATGCTCATCTGGAGATGAAACCATCGCCAGAAGGTGTGCGAGAGCCTTCTGGATGATCTTGAGATCTCCGACCGGTGCTATGATCTGCCTTGTTACGCCGGACTTCTTGGGTATTTCGAACTGATGATATTGCCGGTTCCTTTCATGTGGATTCGCATATTTGAGAACATCCGTAACATGCTTTCCCGATACCGGCCAGTCGGAGACTAATGGAGCTTCCTTGAGTATATACTGGCATAGCTCATCAACGGTACATCCGTCAATCCCATCAACGAATTTATTTGTAAAATCATCATTCATCTTCAATCAGTCAAAAGACGTCAGAGATACCGGATTATTTCAAGTGTGTGAAGGTATGTGCGTAGCGAAAACGGAGGAGGCGGGGCTGATGCGCAGGCGAAGTGTAGCGAAAATAGTGCGTCAGCACGTCTCGATTTTCGCGTGTACAGTGAAAATGGACTAAGCTTCGGTGGAGCAGCAGACGCGGCTCATACGGTTCCGCACTGCCTTGAAACATTGTATCGGGACCTAGGAACTCCCGACATCTGCCGATTTCAGCAGACAAGTCAAATCTCTCCGGTATCTCAAAGAACGTCTATATTTTTATATTATCAATTCGGTGTGGCTGTACAGGTACTTCTGCTTAGCAAGAAGTATGAGCTGACCGTATATCTGCCAGTAGATTTCATTATCAATGGGATGTGAATGTTTTTATGATGGGCTCCGCAAACAGCCAGTGTACGAAACAGGCTGTTCCCGCTATAGTTGCTATGGATAAAGCAACACGCCACCACTGAATAGGACTGTGCTTACTCTTTTTCTTTGGCATGGGTATTTTCTTTATTTATACATTTCAATGCATCGGTTCTTACATGACCAACCTGGAATTCTGTGAGGCATGTCACCACTGCATTCACCACGGTACAAAGAAACAACGAGGCCCTGCCAAATATTGACAAGGCCTTGCAAGTATCTAGAAATAATTTCGTCCTACTTTTCCTTCAATTCATTCCAGATCTTTAGAACATCGTCGTGTTTTAGTGATTTCTCCCTGAACTCGGGACGAGCTACCTGATAATCGATTAAAAGATAACAACCTATAAGGTCAGTGGTTTTTATAAAAGAATTTTCCGAAACGCCCGTAATTTTAAACAAAGAGTTTTGTGTCTTATTGTTTACTATTCTTCCGGAAGATATTTTGGCCTCTAAGGAAATTGGTTGGAGCGTATACCCCATCCATCCTTTATCTTTGTTAAGCCCCCATAGAAATGATGACCCCACATTGCTGTGAATAATCAGTTTTGGGCGAAGTTCTTCTATGAAGTTTTGAGTGGCTATGACCAATTTTGAGATAAATTTTCTTTCCTGTGAATCCGTAGAAGTGAAAAATCTGGATTTCACTTCATCTTCATTAGTAATATGGATGGGCAGAATATCCATGTGACCACATATATCAACGACATCAGAGATTTTATTCATTAATTCTCCCCAATACAGTTTTTCATCCTTAGGTGTTCGTATGCCCTTTTTAATATCCTCCCAAGACATATTGAATGTTGGGATACCTTTCTTTTCATCTCCAAGCGATGGGTTTATGGACGTCCATAGAATATTTCTTTCAGCATTCGTTATATTAACACAATTCCAAAACTTTGGTGTTGTGCCGTCTTTTCTCATAAGAAGTTTGACAATATCTTGGTTGGATTTATCCAATTGACAGTATTCTTGTATGCTGGCCCGATAGCTATTCTCAAGCTCTTTAATTCTTTTTGCTTCCATACTATTGACTGATTGGTGCCCCGCACATTTCCTTGCGGAGGCATTGTTTACAATGCTTTCCTGTCCATACGCTGTCGAACTGCTCGCAGGCGGCATCCACGATTTCAAATTCATCCGTGAGAATGCCCGCCTCGAAGTTCCTCTTGTTTGCCCCTTTCGCCCCGATGCCAGCCCCCGTGAGGTTCGCTGATCCGATATAAACTTCGCGGTAGTCGAATACGACTATCTTGAAATGCACTCTGGGGCAAAGCTGCCTCTGGAGCTTCTTTATGAGAACCGGATATCTGTCAAACTCCTCACGGAAAATGGGCCCCGGTTCCTTGGCGTGGATGAGCCTCACGTCGATGCCTTTCTTCACGAGTTCTGCCAGGACGCCAAGGAAGGGCTTGTCTCCGACATAGAGGTCCTTGATATCGGCGGTGCCTATCCAAAGGGCCTCCTTGACCTTCGATGCTTTGGATAGGACTTCCTTGTAGTGTTCCTCGTTCTTTATGTATTTTGTGTACGACATTACTTCTTCTTGTATAGTTTGGCTGCTGCTGTGATATAATCCGCAACGCGGGAGCGGAATTCAGCCGGTTCCAGGACTTCGTAGGCTGCGCCCTTGCCCGCAATCTCCTGGATGAGGTCGTAGTCCGGGCACATCCTGTAGGAGAAGATACAATACTTGTCTGTCTCCTCGACAATTCTCTGTGAGTGATGAAGCGGCAGAGACTTGGTGTATTTCTGTTGCCCCCCGGACACCTTGATCTTGATGTCCAGAGGCTTGTCATCACTGTGGAAGATGCCGTAGCTGTTGCGGAAATATTCATCCGGATCGAACTTCTTCGGATATCTGAACTTCTTGTCTGTCGGCCTTATACTGATGACACGGTCAAGCGCATAGATCCGAGGTTCTCCGGGGTGTTTCTCAGATGGCCCTATGACATACCAGCGCTGCTTGCTGACCTTCAGGAAATATGGTTCAAGCATAATCGTGTACTCCTCGTTGCGCCAGAAGCTGTGATAGGTGAATTCCACCTTCACGCTGTCACGCATGCAGGATATCAGCGTCGAGAGATGCTGCTGCCCTGAAGGGATGTTCTCGAACTGAATACGTCCGCAAAGGTCTCTGCTCTGGTTGAGCATATTGTCGATGGCAATGGTGCTGAGCATCCAGGAACGGACCTCGCTGCCCTCCACATCAGTGTCCTCATCGATGTAATAGCGGTTCATGTCCCGCTTGTCACACTTGATGCTTATGCCGAAGATGCGCTCAATCTCCTCGCGGTGACGATGGAAGGTGCGCTCAGAAAGCTCGCATCCTTCAGGATTGAGCGAGTCGTTGTCCTGCCAGATTCTGCTGAGGTCTTTGAGTGAAATCTTTCTGTGACGCTGAATGGTGTCAACAAGCCAGGTCTGCTTTTCAATTGTGGTTGCCATAGTTCTTCAATTTCTTCGCACTGACAAATATAGAGCAATAATCTGACAAATAATGGCAGATGACTATGTTATAAGAAAAGAAACACCAATAAAAACAAAAGTTCCGGGAGACTGTCTATTCAAGGAACGTCAAGCGTTTCTGCGATGACACATCATGAATGAGGTGCGGCGAAGTTGGCAAAACCATATAAAATAAGTAGATTTGTACCATTATGGGTATTTTTACTTTTCCTGGAGACCAGGAGCACAGAAAGTTCAACTACCGTCCTATCTATTATGACAAGGACGAAGAGGAGCGTCGCCAGCTCTTCGGAGCCGTGGACGGCAGACTTGACAAAGAAAGCCAAGAGAAAAAAGAAAAAGGCGCCTACCAGCCGGGCACCTACATCCGCGGTTCGCTCAGGAACGGCAACTACGCCAGAAGGAGCAAGACTTCGGGAAGCCAGAGGATTATCGGACTGATCAGCCTGATTCTGCTGGCGGTGATGCTGGTGTTCTTCGCCAAGTACTTCGTGCTGCTGATGCAGTAAGAATCTTCGAAGATGGAAATCAGGATTCTTCCGGGCAACATAGCCAACATGATAGCCGCCGGAGAGGTCGTACAGCGCCCTGCTTCGGTGGTCAAGGAACTTATGGAGAACGCCGTCGACGCCGGAGCCACCCGGGTCACAGTGGTCATCCTCGACGCCGGCGGGACTCTCATCCAGGTGATAGACAACGGTTGCGGGATGAGCCCGGACGAAGCCGTGCTCTGCTTTGAAAGGCACGCCACTTCGAAGATTGCCACAGCCGAGGACCTCAACGGCATCTCCACCTTCGGATTCCGCGGAGAAGCTCTGCCATCCATCGCAGCGGTTGCCGAAGTCACACTGAAGACCCGCACTCAAGATTCGGAGACGGGCTGCAAGGTCGAATTCGCCGCCTCACAGCATCTTTCAACAGAAGAAGCCGCCGTCCCGGTCGGGACCAGCATCGCTGTCAGAAACCTCTTCTACAACATACCGGCCAGAAGGAAGTTCCTCAAATCCGCCAATGTCGAGTTGAAGCACATCATCGAAGAGTTCACAAAAGTCGCCCTGACCAGGCCGGAAATCGAATTCACGCTCAACAGCAACGGCAAGGACATATTCAGTTTAAGGAAGGCGAAATCTTTGAAATACAGAATCATGGACCTGATGGGGCAGGGAGTGGCTGAAGAGATTGTCGATGTCAGCGCAGACACCTCCCTAATCAGTCTGAGGGGATATGTCGGGAAGCCTGACAGCGCCAGGAAGACTCTGGGAAAGCAGTTCTTCTTCGTCAACGGACGCTACTTCAAGAGCGCCTACATGCACAAGGCCGTGATGCGTGCCTACGAGGACCTGTCCAAAGAAGGTACGACACCGTCATATTTCATCTATCTGGAGACCGACCCGGCCTCCGTGGACGTGAACGTAAGTCCGACCAAAAGCGAGGTGAAGTTCGAGGACGATTCGTTCGTCTTCCAGGTCATCTACGCAGCCGTCAAGGAAACTCTGGGCAAGAATTCCTTCGCTGCAGATATAGATTTCAGCAACCCTGAGATCAATGACATGCCGGTCATGGACAACGGTTCCCTCCAGTACAGGCCGCAGAGCGCGCCGAAGGTGGACCTGGACCCGGACTACAATCCTTTCGAGTCAGGCATACAGACAGGATTCGACTTCCAGGAGGGGCTGGAGACACCTGGTCAGCAATCCGGTTACAAGAAAGGAACCGGTGGATGGAGCGGCAGCGGTGCCGGTTTCAGGGTCGACAGGAACGAAGACTACGGAAAGCTGTTCGAGGAACAGACCCTGCAGGTTTCCCAGACGATAATCCTTGACGGGAAGTACATCATCACACCGTCCAGGGGCGGACTGATGGTCGTCAACATAAGAAGGGCGAGGGAGAGGATTCTCTACGACAGGGCGCTCGCCGCGCTGGTGAGGAACGAACACGTCACCCAGATCACCATGTTCCCCGTCAAGGTGGAAGTTGGCGCCGACGGGATGACTCTCTTCAATGACAACTCCGCGATGCTTGAGTCCCTCGGCTTCGACATCACGCCTTTCGGCACCGACACGATAGTGGTCAACGGAGTCCCTGAGGGCTACAGCGGAGAGCCCGGCAAAGTACAGACGATGGTCTCCGACCTCATGCTTATCCTTTCCGACGACACGAATTCCCTGCCTGGAATGATGGAATCCGCAATGGCTGAGAAGATGGCGCTGCTGGGTGCCTCTTCATCAGAACCTGTGACCTCCCCGGCGCAGGCGAGGCTGATAGTCGACACACTCCTGGGATGCTCCACGCCGGACCTCACCAGTTCAGGCAAGAAGACGATGGTCCTCATGCCGTCCGCCACGATCGAGAAGCTTTTCTGACATTTATTTCTGAATATAACGACATGCCTCAATACTACAACTACAGAGATGACGACAGAGGAGGTTTCCTCGGCGGGTTCCTCGGGAACATCCCGAAGGCGACCAGGAACATATTCCTTGTAAATGTACTGGTGTTCATAGCCACAAGCATCAACAGGGAGTTCATGTTCGAGTACTTCGCATGGTTCTTCCCGAAGTCGCCGTTCTTCCACTGGTGGCAGGCCGTCACCTACATGTTCATGCACGGAGGATTCTGGCACATATTCGCCAACATGTGGGGTCTGCTGATGTTCGGGTCCATCCTGGAGAGGACGATAGGCTACGAGAAGTTCCTCAAGGTCTATTTCCTGTCCGGAATCGGAGCGCTGCTGCTCCACACTGGAGTCCAGTTCGTCGAAGCGATGCCCCTGCTTGACAAGATGGCGCAGGGGGACGCTGTCGCAAGAAGCAGCTACTATGACATTCTCCGAACCCCGATGCTGGGTGCTTCCGGTGCCGTCTTCGGAATCCAGGTGGCCTACGCCATGCTCTATCCGGACACGGTGCTGACTCTGATGTTCCCACCGGTCTCCATGAGAGCCAAATGGTTCGTGGCTGTCTTCATCGGCATCGAACTGCTGACCGGAATCACTGGCACGGCGGCCGGAATAGCTCATTTCGCCCATCTGGGAGGAGCCCTGGTCGGATTCCTTCTGATAGCGTACTGGAAGAAGAAAGGCACACTCTGGAACTGATGTCCCCATGGCAAGGAAACGCAGACGCAACAACGAGGAGAACGTCATCATCGAACTGATCAACAGGGTGGTGATGCTTCTGGCCGCGTTCCTGCTGCTCCTGTCCTACGTGTCCATGGTGGTGAACCCTTCCAAGGCCTGGTTCATGACCGGTCTCGGACTGTTGTTCGTGCCGATAGCCGTGATCAACGGACTCTTCCTGCTCGGTGCGCTGAAAAGGATGTCCAAGTCCTTTCTCATCCCTCTCATCGCTCTTCTGCCATCCTTGATCCTCATCGGAAGATTCTTCCAGTTCAGTTCAGGAGCCGAGGAAGCCGATGGGACCGTCGTCAAGATGGTGTCCTACAATGTCGGTCTCTTCCGTCAGGGAAGGAAGAAGGATTTCAAGGGCCGGGAAGGTGAAGCGGCCTGCATGGATTCGGTCGTGAACTTTCTGCGCCGGACTGACGCCGACATCATCTGCCTCCAGGAGGTGAATCTTGATTCAGACCGGAATGTCAACAGCGAGCTGAAGGAAAAGTTCCCGGACTACAATGTTTCCTACTACATGTACGTCACGGACGAGAGGAGCTACGGGAACGTGACCCTGAGCCGCTTCCCGATAACCGACAAGGGAAAGATAGATTTTGACAGAAGCTCCAACCTGGCGATCTGGAGCGACATCGTCATAGGCAAGGAGACCGTACGGGTCTACAACTGCCATCTCCAGAGCTACAACATCTCCCCGACAGGACTGCTGAAAGACCTCGGCAGGGATTCCACCCTGGTCAAGGACACGGAAGAGAAGATGAAGCGCTCCATCAAGGTCCGCTCGGAGCAGGTGGAGCAGGTCATGAGCGACATCGAGGAATGCCCTGCGGAATCGATAGTGGCAGGAGACCTCAACGACAGTCCCATGTCCTACACCTACTTCCGCCTCAACAAGGGGAGGCAGGACATGTTCGTAGAGGCAGGCAAGGGATTCGGAGCGACGTATTCACTTCTCTGGCCGATGCTCAGGATAGACTATGTCCTGGTGCCGGACCACTACGGCGCCGTTGAGTACAAGGTGCCTAAAATCAAGTGTTCGGACCACTATCCGGTGGTCACAAGGTTCAATGTCAAGGGCGGATGATCTCGACCTCGCCGCCCATTCCTATCTTTATTATCTGAGAGGCAAGTCCTGTGGAGCCTTTCTCCAGGGACGGGTCCACTATGTAGTCGACCGCCTGACGTATCTCTTCAGGGATGTCCGCGAAGTTCTTCGGCGCAGGCTCTCCTGAGATGTTCGCCGAAGTCGAGACTATCGGTCTGGCGAGCTTGTAGGTCAGATCCGTGCAGAACTCCATCATCGGAATCCGGATTCCCACGGTCCCGTCGGCGGCCACAGTGTTCCATGCCAGATGGTAGCGGTCAGCCTTGGCAGTCTCCCCTTCCTCCGGTTTTGGATAAGTCTTCGCACCCGGATAGATGATGGTCATAGGCTTGTCGTTGACTTCCACCAGGTCGATGGCCATAGGTGGTATTTCCTTTATGAACAGGGCGACCTGGTCAAGGTTGCTGGCCAGAAGCACGAGCGACTTGCTGTCCGATCTTTTCTTTATTGAATATATTCGGGCGACGGCCTCGGGATTGGTTGCATCGCAGCCAAGACCCCAGATGGTGTCGGTCGGGTAGAGGATCACTCCCCCTTCTTTCAGGACTTTGAGAGTCTCGGAGAGGATCTCGTCAATGGTTTTCTTCATATTCATAAATCTTTATCAATCAACAAAATAAAAATAGCATGAAGCGACTGCTGCGACTGCTGCGGTCTCTGTGCGGAGACGGCTCTCCCCCAGATGGACAGGCAGGAAGCCGTGCTCGAGCGCAAGTTCCGCCTCCTCAGGAGAGAAGTCCCCTTCCGGTCCGATCAAGACGGTGACCTCGGGACACCCATGAAGGTCAAGGGAAGCCAGAGCCTCCTTGATGGAGATTCTTTTGCGCCCGCCTTCAAAGCAGTAGCAGATAAGCTTCAGACCCTTGCGGCCGGACAGGATGAAGTCTTTCACGGACACAGGTTCTGCGACCTGAGGAAGTTTGGCCTTGAGCGACTGCTTCATTGCGGACAAGGCTATCTTGCGGGACCGTTCGGGCTTGAAGATCTTTCTCTCGCTCCTTTCACCGATCACAGGAACTATCTCGTCCACACCGAATTCCACAGCCTTTTCGACGAACCACTCGAAGCGGTCGTTGTTCTTCGTGGGACAGACTGCCATAGTCAATGAATATGGGTGCCCGCCCCATCCGGGAAAGGTTTCAAGCACCTTGGCGGCGGCGGACTTGGGCGAATCGTCGGTGAGACGGCAGCGGAACATCGTCCCGTTCCCGTCAACGACCGTGACCTCGTCCCCGGAGCGGTGCCTGAGCACCTTGACGCAATGAGCGCTTTCTTCAGGATCAAGCCGGACGTCCGTTCCGTCCGATTCGTGGGCGTAGAATATCTCCATTTTGCAACTTATCGCCAGCAAAAGAGTCTGACGGAGGACAAAGATAGGAAAATTGTGATTATATTAGAAGTTGGAAAAAGAATGATGGAAATGAAAAAACGATATGTATCTCTGGATGTACTGAGAGGAATCACCATCACTTTCATGTGCATCGTCAACAATCCGGGGACATGGGGGAAGATGTTCCCGCCTCTCCACCACGCGGCATGGACTGGCTGCACGCCGACCGACCTGGTCTTCCCTTTCTTCGTGTTCTGCGCAGGATGCGCCATGGCCTTCTCTTTCGAAGGCAGGAACACAGGAGGCGTGAAGGACTATCTGAGGGTCCTGAAGAGAGGGGCTCTGATCTTCCTCGTGGGAGTGCTCCTCGCCCTTTACCCGTTCTTCCCGTTGGAGCCGCATGACGAGTCCTGGTCATTCGGACAGAACTTTGTCTGGTGGCTGCAGCACAAGAGGATATTCGGAGTGCTCCAAAGGATAGGCATGGCCTACGCACTGGCCGGCTGCCTGGCCATCTGGCTCAAGAAACCGGGGAAGATACTGGCTTCCATAGGAATCCTCTGCGTGTCGTACACGGCCATCCTGCTGATTTTCGGCAGGGAGCCGGGCGCTCTTACCCTTGAGGGGAACGCCTGCATGAGGTTCGACCAGTGGCTCATCGGCAGCGGCCACTGCTACCACGGCTACAGTGGCACCGACTTTGATCCGGAAGGTCCGCTGGGCACCCTTACCACGGCCTGCACCTGCCTGCTCGGCTATCTCATCGGATCCATGATCATACGTTCGAGGAACCGTCTGGCAGACTCTTCCGCAGTCCCGGGAGTCCCGGCCTACTTGAAGAATTCCCCTGACAGAGTCTGCTGCAGGGTCTTCGTCTATGGCTGCCTCTCTCTTGCCGGAGCAATGGTGCTTTCCATCTGGCTCCCGATTTCCAAGCCTCTGTGGTCCGCCTCCTACGTCTTCTACGCCGGGGGCTGGGCAATGACCGCACTCGCCTTCCTGATGTTCGTGATTGACATAAAGGGCATCACAAAGCCGTTCGAGCCGTTCAGGGCGATGGGAACCAACGCACTCACCGCATTCGTCCTTGCGGGAGTCATCGCCAAGAGCTACTCCTTCGTGGGATTCTCCCCGAGCAAGTATTTCGGAGCCAATGAATATACCTCACTGGCATATTCACTGATCTTCGTCGGTGTCATATTCAGCATCCTCTGGGTGCTCTACAAGAAGCATATTGTGATCAAGCTCTGATGCGGATAGGACTGATTTCAGACACCCACGGCACTTTCGCCGACGACGTCAGGTCCTTTCTGAAGGATGTCGACATCATCTGGCATGCAGGTGACTTCGGAACGCTTGAATGCGCCCGCCAGATAGCCGCCTTCAAGCCTCTAGTCGGAGTCTACGGCAACTGCGACGGCACTGACATCCGTCTCGAACATCCTCTCTACAGGTACTTCGAATGTGAAGGAGTGAAGGTGCTGATGACTCACATAGGTCTCAGGAAGGGCAGTTACTGGGCCTACGATCCGAAAAGGCCTCTCTACGAGGAGACGGCGAAGTCGCTGATCGACCGGTACCATCCCGACGTGTTCATCTGCGGACACAGCCACATCCCCCAGGTCTTCAATGACAGCAGGAACGGTTTCCTCTTCATGAATCCGGGCGCCTGCGGGTACCAGGGATCCCGCGACGTGCCCCGCCTGGCGCTGCGGTTCAGCATCGACGGTGGGAGAATCCACGACATGGAAAAATGTGAAATGTCGTGGAAATGACCTATCTTTGCAACGCAACTAGCGGACAATCAAGCATATGATGAGAATAAAGAACTTTATGGCAGTGCTCTGCGCGGCCGCGCTCTCATTCGGAGCACAAGTCTGGGCAGCACCTGCAACGGACTCAAAGACAAAGAAGAAGACCGAAGAGGTCCAGGACACCACTTCAAAGAAGAAGGCAGCCAAGACTCCTTATGAGAAACTGACGGCTGACTTCAAGGAATCAGCCAAGGGTGGTTTCATCAACCTCTACAAGAACAGCAAGGACAAAGTATTCATCGAATACAAGAAGGAGAATCTCGGGCGCAGGGTGCTCGCGGGAGGGACAGTCCGCAGCGTGACAGACCCGACCTCCATCAATGTGGGCTACAAGTACGCCGACCCGCTTTGCTTCACCTTCGAGCTCCAGGACTCCGTCGTCCTGATCAAGACTCCGCAGCTTGGAGCCTCCACGGACGACCCGCAGATGGCGAAGGCAATGGAGAGGAACTATGCCCCGCTGACATATTCAAGACTCTCTGTCAGCGCCTTCAGCCCTGACAGCTCTTCATTCTTCTTCGACGCTACAGAGCTCATCAACGCCCTTCAGCCGAAGACCAAGGAATTCAGCCCTGTCAAGGCCACGGACCAGAGCGCCTGGACGGGAGAGATGAAGTCCTTCGAGGACAACGCATCCATCGTGATGCATTACAACATGGAGACCAACCTGTCGATCCTGGGCATCAAGATTCCGACAGGCAGCGGTTCGATGTCCGCAACCGTCTCATTCCTGCTGCTTCCGGAGACTCTCATGAAACCAAGGCTCCAGGACTCCAGAATCGGTGTTTTCTCCACCGGAAACGTCAACGGAGGAGCCCGCTACAACATCTCTACCGAAGCTGACGGATTCAAGTCCTACCTGCTCGCCAACAGATGGAGGGTGGATCCGGCCGACACCGCCGCCTGGCTCGCAGGCAAGCTGACTCCCGTGAAGAAGCAGATTGTCTGGTACATCGACGACGCATTCCCTCAGGACTGGAAGGCTCCGATCCGCCAGGGCATCCTCAACTGGAACATCGCTTTCGAGAAGCTGGGGCTCAAGGACGTCATGGCCGTAAAGGACTTCCCTACTGCCGAAGAGGACCCGGAGTTCGACCCGGACAACCTCAAGTACACCTGCATCAGGTATATTCCGAATTCCACGAAGAATGCGATGGGACCTTCATGGGTCGATCCCGTGACCGGTGAAATCCTCAACGCATCAGTGCTTCTCTACAACGACGTCGTCAAGCTCATCAACGACTGGCGTTTCGTCCAGACCGCCCAGGTCGATGAGAGGGTGCGCGCCAAGAAGCTTCCTAAGGACGTCTTCGACGAGTCGATGGAATATGTCGTCTGCCACGAGGTGGGCCACACTCTCGGACTTATGCACAACATGGGAGCCTCAGCCGCCATTCCTGTCGATTCTCTCAGAAGCACCTCATTCACAAACAGGTACGGCACCACATATTCAATCATGGACTACGCCCGTTTCAACTATGTGGCCCAGCCTTCCGACAAGGGAGTGCGTCTCTGCCCCCCTACGCTCGGAATCTATGACGAATATGCCATTGACTGGCTCTACCGCCCTGTTCCTGGAGCCAGGGACATGTGGGAGGAGGCAAGGACAGCCTCGAAGATCATCGAGGAGAAGGCCGGCGACCCTCGCTACGCTTATGTCGCCCAGCAGCTGTCCGGCTCGACCTACGGCGAATACGACCCTTCGGGCAGAAGCGAGGACCTTGGAGACGACCCTGTGAAGGCCGGTGAATATGGAATCTCCAACCTCAAGTTCATCCTTTCCAATCTCAACGAGTGGATCTCCGACGACCCTGACCGGTCCCACAGAACCGAACTCTACAACCAGATCGCCAACCAGTACAACCGCTACCTCAACAATGTGCTCGCCCAGGTCGGAGGAATATATCTTCGCCAGGTGAAGGAAGGCGGTTTCACGATGCCGGTCACGACCGTTCCGGCCTCTGTGCAGGAGAAATCCCTTGACTGGGTGATCGAGAGAGTCGGAAACGCCGGCTGGATTGACGACCGCTCCGTCACTGCCGGATTCGTGCTCCATGCCCCTATCTCCAACTCGATAGCGAGCGCTGTGGCCTCCCAGCTGACCTCCGCCGTTCCCGACAGGGTCCAGCTTGCCGCCTGCAATGCTCCTGAGGGTGACTCTTACAAGATCACCGACTACTATGACGATCTGTTCGATGCTCTGTTCAAGGATTCCGGTCTGACGTCTCAGATGATGACTCTCCAGAGGCTGGTAGTCCAGGGCTGCACCAAGTCTTCTTCCGGTCTGAGTCTCAAGCTCAGTCTGGTGGACGGGCAGGAGATCGAGGAAGGTCCGGAGGCGGATTCATTCGGAGAGGGCAGGGCTCCTTACCAGAAGAAGGTGGACACCAAGTCCATCGACCTCAAGGATGGCTGCACGGCCATATTCCTGAAGAAGGTCGCAAAGGTTGCGGGCAAGCGTCGCAACAGCGGTTCCGCCGAGGCCCGCGCCCACTACGAAACCCTCTACCGCCTCGCCACCGCCGCCACAGTAAAGTAGCGGTGGTCCGTCAAAAGGAATTCCGGAGGACGAGAATCATAGATGGTCATTAAGAACAGGATTGCCTGAACCGCCCATCTTGTATTCCTTCGGTGACTGGCCGAACTGTTTGTGGAAACAGGTCGAGAAATAGGACATTGAACTGAATCCTACCAGGAATCCGACTTCATTCACCCTGTACGACCCGCTGCGCAGCATCTGGGCGGCCTTCTTCAGGCGGACGACCTTGATCAGTTCTCCCGGGGACAATTGAGTGATTCCACGGATTTTGCGATACAGGGTTGAACGGCTCATACCGACTATGTCGGCAATCTTGTCTATTGAAAAGTCTTCTTCCGACATGTGCTCTGTGATCAAGTCACAGATGTTTTCCATGAAGGTCTGGTCGGACGGATTACCCTGGAGTTCAATGCCGACAAGGTCCGGAGACTTGGTGTAGTAGTCTCGCATCCTTTCAAGGCAGGTGAAGACGTTCTCTATCTGCTTGCAGACGTAATCGATGGTGAACGGCTTCTCTATGAACGCATCAGCCTCGGCTCCCATGCCCTGCATCTTCACTTCGTTGTCAACCTTGGCGGACAGGA